>NZ_JAGPZB010000003.1:0-223617 GCF_024454115.1 Corynebacterium sp. CCUG 65737 | reverse complement strand
GACATGGTGGTAGATTACCTTTCTTCCCAGCCCAACCGGGCTGGATATCAGGTGTCCACCAAAAAGGGGTCAGGTCCATGCGTTGGCGGGAGATGCCGAATCGTTTGGCGACTTTGGTGACTGGTTCGCCTTGATCGCGGACGGCTTTGACGATGGCGAGATTTCGGTTCGGGCTGTTCATCTGTCAACGATGTCCCGACTGATACCAGCACCGTCACTAAACACGCGGGGGTGGCGGGAGGTGTCAATGATGTCGCGACTGAGGTGTCAACCATCACCCCAGATTGTTTCTACCCCCTAAGTGTCAACAATGTCGCGACTGACCTGTCAACCATCAGGAATGCTGTCCCAGGCACGCCGTGTCAACTATGTCATGACTTCAGACACCACATCCTCCGCCACACGAAATGCCCTGTCTGCACTGTTCAGGCCAGGGCATTTTGCTTATCGACGCCCCCGCTGCCCCCAGCTTTAAACTGACAACCTATGTCCATCAGTGCGCAGGCGGCGTTGGCGTGATCGCCGTAGTCATAACGGTGGTTGCCGTCGGGGGCCTTGTCATTGTCGCTGATGCGACGAGCGCCCACTCCGCAATCTTCGTCCTCATGGTGACTCTCACGGGATTCGGATGGGCGCCGTTCGTCGGCAATTCGCTAGAACGCTATATCCCGCACTCCCTGTGGGATCGAATGTCCATGTCACACGAAACCTCTCGTCGATGGGGAGTCTCGCAGTTCAATTCTTTCCTATCGCGGATCGGCTGGAACAAGCTCATCTTCGCTATGCGGGAGGATAGCGCGACCGGAGAGCGAGACCGCTGGGACCCACGGCACATGAGGTCGGCCGCTGCTGGCCATGGGTGGGGGTTCCTGCTTCATGCCGCGACCGCAATCTGGGCTGGCGCGTCCGGAGGGTGGATGGCTTTGATAGTCCTTCTGCTGGCCGGGGTTGTCCTCCACCTCTACCCGGTTCTGCTGCAGATTCGTGTGCTGACCCGCTTGCGTGAACGCTAGTCCTGCACCCTAAGGGTTTAGCGCTCCTCGTCGACTTCCTCTTCTGTTTCGGGAGTGACAGTGCCCGGGTTATCCTGGCCGATGTCACCGCGCCTCTTGGCGGGCACCCATTCCTCGCTGATCTTCCGGAAGAAGTCCTTCTCTTTCTTTTCAGAATCGGCGATGTTGTCGAGGACTTCCTGGATGCGGCCGGCAGGGACGACAGTGACACCGTCGTTGTCGGCGATGATGAGGTCCCCGCCTTTGACCACCGTGCCAGCGCAGGCGACCGGGTAGCCCACCTCCGCCGGGCCGAAACGAGTCGGACCCATCGGCGTCGTACCGGTGGCGAAGACCTGCAGGCCGTACTCTTCCAGATCGTTCACATCGCGGACAGGTCCGTCGACGACGCAGCCGAGCACGCCCGCTTCCACCATCATGCGGGCGATCTGGCCGCCGATGATGGCCGATCCGTCAGCTCCGCGCGCGTTGATGACGAAGATGTCGCCCTCTTGCGCGTCGTCAAGCGCGCGCCACACGCCGAGATTGTCACCAGGGGTGCAGTTGATCGGGAATGCGTTGCCGATGGCGCTGCCTTCGCCGGTGATGCGGCGGATCCGGCCTGCCATCGTGGTCAGGTGGCCGAGAGTGTCACCCACGACGGCGGCTTCGGCATCGTGGAGGCGGTTCAGGGTGGACAGGTCGTAGCGCTTCCAAGGGTCATTGACACGGACGTTGGACAGATCAGCATCGAAGAGCATGCGCCCCACTGTATGCACAACTGCCACGGTGGGGAGAGCCCCATAATTGGGCTTTCGCCAGGTCAGTCACGCCAGACGAACGGTTCGCGCGGCAGCGCTAGATGAGAAGCCGTCTCCTGGCACCCTGAGAGTCATTAATCACGGACATACTTCCCAGAGCCAGCAACAAGAGCCCAAATGCGCCTAAACGGTGCACACCGGGACCGCCAGTTTTCGGTAGTTGTGGCTGCTCAACATTGACAACTGTCAGAGCAACACCATCCACGCCACCCGCATCTCGGACCTTTTGAGCTTTCGGATCATCTGGGGGAAGCGCCACTCCGACGCTCGTCGGTTGACTCAATAGCTGGAGTTGGGAGCGACCATCCTGCCCGCGGGTGATCATGAACTCAATCGGTTGCGCAAGCCGAAGGTAGCCCGGAGGCGCTTGCGTCTCTACCAAAAGGTACGGTTTGTCGAATTCCAGGCCACTGACCGAGTAGCCGCTCGCCGGGTTAGGGACGATGTCTGAAACCTTCGCGCCCAGTCCATCGGCAGCATTCTCGTCCTTTTCATGAAGCGCGAACTTAGCTCCATCGAGCAGCTCCAAGTTGTCGCGTCCGTCATTATCGGCCATCTTGAACAGCGCCAACGAGGTTTTCTCTGCCCCAGTAGAGTTGCTGAACCTACACGTCACGGCCTGCAGGCCGGGGTTTGAAGGAATCGTCAGCCTACTCTCGATGTCAGACCTATCAGTCAGGTCTGACAGTGCTTCCGTCGGAACCACTGTCCCGTTCGCGGACCACGCATGGCCTTCAACACATTTGAGCGCGGACGAATACTGCTCAGTGTGCTCCTTGGCTAGCTTCTCGCCGTCTCCATCGCGGAACCCCTCAAAGATCCCGTACGTTTCACCACGTTTGACATAGCTAAAAGCAACCTGGTCCTGCAGCCCGGTCTCAGGCGTTGATGCCGTAACGGCCCCTTCCAAATAGGTGCGCCTATTCGTCAGCGATGACGGGTCTCGATAGGCCCCCAGTTGGAATTGGTCATCGTCTTCGACACGATCGCCCGTGACCTCTTTTTCGATCCGTAGAATCAATTCATTAACCGGGCCCGAATCATAAATCGAGGTGGCCCCCCACAGAGATTGGTTCGGTTTAAATATTCCGTACGGAGTGCTTTCAACCGTTGCTTTTAATTCATCACCCTCAAGGTCGTATCCACCCTCTCCATCCGAGACAAAGTGAGACCACACAAGACCGGAGTTGGCAACGCGATCGTGAGTTCCCTCCGTTTGCGTCGAAAGAATGTACTCACCAAAGCGGCCCATGCCATAAGTTGGGCGGGGAAGGTTTCCTATAATTTCTCCTTCCTTGCTACGCCCCGCATCCGGGTTACCTGGCTCCAAAGCCGGCCAGCGGACAATAACGGACTCAGATCTGGAAAATCCCGAGTCAGTAGTGCCGGCTCCAAACAGGCTTCCGTCTGACCCCACGAAGAAGTCACCTGCAGACGATACTTCTTTTCTTCCACTATCTGGCCACCTAAGGTCCAGCTCTTCAATATCTGCGCCAAGCTCGCATACAGAGTTCAAAGCTGGATCTTTCACGCAAGAGGGATCGAGCTTCCAAATGGGACTGTATCCCTTAGTTTTCTTCGGTGTAGAGAAGAGTAGCTTGCCATCGTAGTCAAAGGTCAAAGAATTGAGCTGCCCACCATCTGTCAAAGCGCTACCGGCCGCAGATGCTCCCAGGTTGAACGAACCTCGGCCTACGTGAGCACCGGTACGAGCATCGTATTTATCCATGACGAAACCGTTAGAGTTCGTAGATTGACCCACAAACTGGACGGCGTAAAGGTACTTACCGTCCTTGGTTACCGCGATATCGCCGTACCCGAGTTTGGCGGGAAACTGCCGACCGATCCTTATGGACCCTAAATCCGGGGAAATGTCGTACCTAGTGAACTGGGACGCAGTATTCACCCAATAGGTATGTTCTGTCGGGGTTCCGGATAGCCCAGAATCAGGCTCGACCTCATACCCTTCGCGTGTGAGTTTGTAGCGAACCGTGAGGGTGTCACCGTTCTTAATCGTTGGCCTTTTACTGAAGATTAAGAAGTGAGTGGAAGACCAAACATCGAGAGGTGCGCCCGCTCCCTTTTCGTCCACTGAGTGCTCGACCAACTTCCTGAGCCCCCGTTCCTGCGCAGACAGCGAATTCTCCGGGTTCGTGTCCTTACTGTCGTTGAGCCACATATACTCCAGCCCCTCGAGCTTGGCCCCTTGTTCGAGAATGAACCAACCGCGGGGGTTGAATCGAAGCTCGTTGAACGGCCCACCCTGGGGACCCATGCCGTCAACTTGGAACGTGAAACGAATCGTCGCTACCTTGCCATCATCCTCTTCTGGCACGATTTCGGTCAGCTGGAAAGTCGGATTCTTACCGAGGGAGAAGTTGTCCCCGCCACCCTTGTACTCCTGAATCTTCCATATATCCGCTTGCGGATCGTCTGCCGCTGCATACTGTCGGCTTCGGAAGAGCTCTAGGGAGATGGAAAGCTCGCTGTCGAGAGCCTCATCAGCCGTTTCCAGGCGCCACGACTGCCCGCTGAAGACACTTCCTGCATCCACCTCGACATCCACTTCAACCAGGTTCGTGTCGGTCACGTGAGTTGGGCGTTTAAGGCTAATGATTTGCCTATCCTGATCATCAACGCCTTCTGATACCTCAACTTCATCCGAGTTGAAACGCGCCTCTACCGCGTTCACTTGGGCTCCGGCATCTTGGCGGACGAGCCTGATGTATTCATCTTGCCCCAGCTCGGCGGAAGACACCTTACTGGCGAGTGTGTACAGAAGATTCCCCTCGGCATTGGATCCCTTGGGAATCGAGATGACGTCACCAAAGCGCGCCGAGTTCAACGAATCAATGGTTTGATCTCCGGCACTCGGCGTTCGGTCGTCGGGCGCATCGCTCCCAGCCGCAGTCCCGCCACCGTTATCTCCCATTCCGTCAGCCGGCATATCCAAGGGAGTTTCTCCCGCATCGGAAACAGATGCTTCGTCCGAGGCCGACTCGGTTGCGGTTTGGGAGACCGCAACCGGCGCAACACTACCGATAAGCAGGGCACCGGCAGCCGAAACTGAGCACAAGAACCCCCGCACACGAGTATGTGAACGTTTGGTCATCGTCCTAGCTCCTTTAGTTTCCGGTATCTAGCCGTGCCCAAAAAGCTTGACTCCAGTTTCGAGCGAACAGGATCGTTTATGTTGGGAAAACTTCTTTTGCGATCTCTCTGGGGGCGGTAATCGTGGTCGAAGCTAACCCACCCCTTGCAGTATGTCAATTACCTGTCATACCCCTCACTACATGCGTAAAGAACATTTAAAATTAGACTTAAGCCCGGTTAATTAACCGCTTTATGTTCTCTCGGAACCCTCTGGCATTCTTCGGGGATGCTTCTCACAATTGCAGCTAATGCTCCGCAGGGATAAGGGAAGAAAACTCAAGGGTGCCTGTCTCGGTACTGTTCTCAGTCGCACCAGACGAACGGCTCGCGCGGAAGCGCTTCCGGATCGAATTCCTGGAGCAACAAGGCCATGTCCGCGCCTGGGTAACCCAGCGACTCTGCGATCGCGCCTGGGACGTCCACGGCGCCAGCGTTCATCTCGCGCAGCGTGACGGCTCCGTCGCGCTTGGCTAGCCTGCGCCCCTCCTTGTTCACCACCAGCGGCACGTGCACGTATTCCGGCTCGGCGTATCCCAGCTCGTGCGCCAGGTAGGCCTGCGCCGGGGCGGAGGCGAGCAGGTCATCCCCGCGCACTACCTGGTCGACACGCTGGTCGCCGTCGTCCACGACCACCGCGAGGTTGTAGGCCCAGTCCCCTGCCTGCGCCTGTTCAAGGTTGCCGCCGCGGCGCAAGATGACATCGTCGACGGGGCCGGTGAACTCGCCGTGATAGAAGTCCCGCACCGTCCACTGCTCCGCCTGGGACTTCAGGCGAAGAGCGGGAAGGCGGTTTTCGGCGCGGAGGAGGGCACGTTTCTGGGCGCGGGTCTCGTCGTCAAGCTCTCTGCACGTGCCTGGATACATGCCGGGCTGAACATGCGGGGCGGACGCTGCTTCGCGGATGTCGCGGCGCGTGCAATAGCACTCGTAGACCAGGCCTTTTTCGGTGAGCGTGGCGAGTGCGGCCTCGTACGCCTCGGAGCGATTCGACTGGTAGATGACCGGCTCGTCCCACTCGATGCCGACCGCCGCGAGGTCCTCGAGCTGGCGCCGGGCCGATTCCGCCGACGACCGCTCCGAATCAACATCCTCCACCCGCATGTAAAATCGTCGGCCCGACTGGCGCGCGAACAACCACGCCAGCACCGCCGTGCGCAGGTTGCCAAAGTGGAGATCACCGCTGGGGCTGGGGGCGTACCTGGCTGCGGGGGCATCGAACGGGGTCATATGCTCATACCTCTGATCCCCTCGTTGAGCCCGTCCAACAGAGAATCTACTTGGGCTCGCCTGCGATCCTTTGGGAGAGAGTGTTCACCACGACAGGTCAACTCTTTGGCAAGGAGTTCAATGCCATTCTCAGGCTCACGCTCGAACCTCTCATGCAGAATGGACGCGGCCTCCACACCCAGCTCTACGGCTACATCTGCCCCGAGGACGAAAGCGGCCAGTTGGTCATCTGGGAAAATTTCCTCCGGCTCCCGGTATTCCAAGAACCGATCAAACAGTCGTTCAGCTTGAGGCTCTCCGTACCAAGCCATGATCAGGGCGAGGTCATAAGCGTCTTTGTAGTTCCCCTTCAGATAGCGGTCTAACCATGCATGCAGCTTTAAAGCCGCTAGACCAGGAACAGTAGGAATCTTGATCTGCATACCGTTAGACAACGTGTGGAGGTCTGCATTATCAAACGCTTCCTGAAATCCGGCGACATTCATTTGGATCCCGTCATCTGTGACGACAGTCCCAGGAGGGGTCTCCAAGGGCCCAAAGGGCACCAGATCAACAGGGATATCACCGATCTTCACCTCTTGCCAGGCGCTCGAGTGTGGTGAGAACGCAGAACGGAGAGCCAAGAAGGCACCCCAATCTTCAACCGCAAGGCCTAAATCCACATCCCCGGTGGCGCGAGCCGGTTCCGCGTTGCGGAAACTGGACTGGTGAATGTCACGACAGGCCGCCCCAACGACCATCACGCTATCGAGTGAAATAAACTCCCCCACCTGCTCTAAGACAGTGCACATATGTTCATCGTTGTGCATCGATATCCCTAAGCAACTGCGCTCTGATGGTTTGCGACACTTCGACCAAGCGAGGATCACGAGTCGCTGCGAGGTCAGCAATCAGGAGGATGCGCGGGGCAACCGACCATCCGTGCATGTCCGACTCAGAATCGATCACCCGCTGAAGATCAGGTGCCCACGGTTGTGACCAAAAGGCCCTCCGAACGAGCACATTCCCTTGCGGATCGTTGCGCATCCTTGAGTCTTTTATCAAGCTCTTCAGATCATTTCGATGATCGACGTACAACGTGACAGAGTCGCCACCGCGCACCAATTCCGGAACAGCCGCTTCCCCGCTGACCCAGCCACGTGGATCTATGTCTCCCAGGCGAGACAGCTCAGCTTTCCCGTGGAACAACTCAAGACGCTTCCCGAGACCTGTCGAGTAAGCGTCCACCCACGTGTCCACCAATGTCTGCACCTTGTTGGGCGTGAAGCTGAATCCGCTGCCCGATTCGAACAAATACCCCGTCTCCTTCAGCAGGGAAAGCGTTTGCGAGGTCGTTCCTACAGAAGTGTCTGAAGCCTTCGCCAATAGCCGGGTCGGTTTGCCGAGCAGCTCCGGAAACGACAAAAGCACAGCTATCACTTGCGCACGCCGCGGTGTGAACAAGTTTTGCGCCGAATTCACTGGACCAGAAAGCTCCCCGCCTCTCGCCCTTCCGGAGCTTTCGGGGGCGCGAGTCCGGCCTCGGATATCCACAAATATCGGACCCTCATTGACGAAACAGTTGCCCCGCGCATCGAGGTACATAATGTTTCTCTGGCGCAGCGATTCAGCGACTGCAGGAGTGATGTTCTCCGATAAAAGAAGGAATCGCTCCCCCGTCCGTTGCTCTGGAAAATACTTAGACGGCAGTGCTCCCATGAAACCCACCACCGGGTAAGCAACCGCTTCCGGATCCCGAACGTCGATGAGATTAAGGAGGCCTGAAGGCGGCTCAGATCCGAACTCAGATCTAAGCTCCAGTCGGACCGGCAGCCTTTCGAGCGCAAGAACCCGATTCGCAGCGTCGATTTCACGCAACATAGCAATCAAATTAACATCCAGACGCCCTCATCGCTCATTTTAATTGAACGTTCATTTTTACTGAACGTTCCAAGTTCATAAACGCTAGCCACTTATGCACGCGATCGGGTTAAAGCTAGAGATGTGTGCAAAGATCATGCGCATGAGTCATCCCGTTTCGCGGTCCCCGTACCCCTACCTGCTCGCAGTGTTTTGCGCGGTGTTCCTGATTTCCAACATCACCGCGCAAAAGGGCGTGCAGATCGGCCCGCTGATCACTGACGGCGCCTTCTTCCTCTTCCCCATCTCCTACGTGATCGGTGACGTTATCGCCGAGGTGTACGGCTTCAAAACCGCCCGGCGCGCCGTGTTCACCGGTTTCGGCATCGCGGTGCTCGCCGTGGTGTCTTTCTACATTGCAATCTGGCTCCCGGGCGCGCCGTTCTACGACATGCAGGACACTTTCGAGGCGGTCCTCGGCCTGTTGCCGCGCATCGTCGTCGCGTCGCTGACCGGTTACGTCGTTGGCCAGCTGCTCAACGCGTGGGTCCTGGAGAAGATGAAGGACCGCTTCGGCACCGACAACCTGTGGGCCCGCCTGATTGGCTCCACCATCGTCGGCGAATTCGCTGACACGTTCCTGTTCTGCTCCATTGCGGCCGGGGTCATCGGCATCGACTCCGCGGGCGCGTTCATTAACTACGTCGCTGTCGGGTTCTTCTGGAAGACTTTCATTGAGATCGTCCTGCTGCCGATCACCTACCCGACCATCGCTGCCGTGCGCCGGAAAGAAAAGGAAGTCAGCTCGACGACGGCCTAGCAGCCCCTTATCCGCGCCCCGCGTAGTACCGCCCCAAGAATTCGTCGCGGTACTCATAGAACCTGCCCTCGTCGATGGCAGCGCGGATATTGTCCACCAGCCGCAGCATGAACTCGAGGTTGTGCAGGGTGCATAACGTGCCGGCGAGGAACTCCTTCGCCTTGAGCAGGTGGTGGATGTAGGCGCGAGAGTAGTTCTCGGAGACGTAGCCGCCGAACTCCTCGTCAATGCCGGTGAAGTCGCGTTTGAAGCGGGCGGCCATGAGGTTCATTCGCCCGTCGAGGGTGTACACGCCGCCCCGGCGGCCGAGGCGGGTCGGCGCGACGCAATCGAAGGTGTCGGCACCGTTCTCGATGCAGGTGAACAGGTCGTCGGGTTCGGAGATGCCGAGCATGTGGCGCGGTTTGTCCTCGGGAAGCTCGTCGGTGACCCAGCTGGTGATGGTGCCTAGAATCTCCTTTTCCAGCGCGCCGCCGATGCCGAAGCCGCCGAATCCGCGCCGGCCTTCCGCGCGTGCCTCCTCGTCCAAGGCAAGCAGCCCACGTACTGCTTGGCACCGCAGGTCCTCGTAGTTCGCGCCCTGCACCACTCCCCACAACGACTGCAGAGGCTTGCCCTCGCGCTCCCGCGTGAGCCGATCATGTTCGCGCAAACACCGCTGCGCCCACAGCCGCGTGCGCTCAACAGAGTGCTCTTGGTAAGCGCGCGTATCGACGAGCGTTGTCAGCTCATCGAACGCGAACATGATATCCGCACCGAGCTGGTGCTGGATCTGCATCGACTTCTCCGGGGTGAAACGGTGGGCGGAGCCGTCGATGACGGATTTGAAGTCCACGCCGTCGTCGTCGACACGCGCCATGCGGTCTTTGTTCGCGGCGCGGATGTCGCTCTCGGTCAGGTCGGTGATGTCCATCGCGAGGATCTTTTTGAAGCCGACACCCAGGCTCATCACCTGGAAGCCGCCGGAGTCGGTGAATGTCGGGCCGCGCCAGTTCTCAAACGCCGCCACTCCCCCGGCCTCGTCGACAATGTCGGATCCGGGCTGCAGGTACAGGTGGTATGCGTTGGACAGAATCGCCTGCGCGCCAGCCGCCCGCACCTGCTCCGGGGTGAGCGTTTTCACCGTCGCTTTCGTGGCCACGGGAATGAACGCGGGCGTGCGGATGTCGCCGTGCGGAGTATGGATGACGCCGGTGCGGCCGTTCGCGCCGTCGAGACGCGTGCCCAGGGTGAAGCTCAGATCCACGCGCTGTTCTGTCATGCGTGGACTCCTCGTTCCTCGAACTGCTTCTCCAGTGCTTCACCCTCAACATCCAGGTTGGGCAGGATGCGGTCGAGCCACCCCGGCATCCACCACGTCGCCGTACCCAGGATGAACATGGTGGCGGGGACAAGCGCCATGCGGACGAAGAATGCGTCGAAAAGCACGGCGGCGCCGAGCGCGAAGCCGAAGATCTGGATGAACGGCAGCGGCTGGTCGATGAAGGCGACGAAGACGGCGATCATGATGATCGCGGCGGCCGTGACCACGCGCGCACCGCGCACAAAGCCCTCCACCGTGGACTTTTCGACGGCGGCGAGCGTCGCCTGTGAATCGCCGCGCGCGCCGTGCGAACGCGCCCCGGTGTACTCCTCCCTCATGCGTGTGACCAGGAAGACTTGGTAGTCCATCGCCAGGCCGAACGTGACGCCGATGAGGAGGATGGGCAGGAAGGACAGGATCGGACCCGGCGTGTTCACCAGCCCAAACAGGCCGTACTGGAAGAACGCGACCGTGACGCCGAACGCCGCGCCGACGGAGAGCAGGAAGCCCAGCCCCGCGACCAACGGCACCATGAGGGACCGGAACACCAGCACGAGCAGGATCACCGCCAGGCCCACGACAATGCCCAGGTAGAGCGGCATCGCGTCGGCGAGCTCTTCGGTGATGTCCATCTGCACGGCGGTGAACCCGGTCAGGCCGATGTCAGCGCCGGTGGCGTCGGTGATCTCGCGGTCGACCTCGCGCAGCGCGTGCGCGGTATCCACGGTGTAGGGATTATCCGGGCCGGTGGTGGGCGTCGCCAAGATCTGCGCGGCGGTCATGTCCTCGTTGACCGCGATGAGCTGCGCGTGGGTGATGCCGTTGACGGATCCAGCGCGCTCCATCGCGTAGAGGAAGGTCGACAGCTGCGCCTTATTCTCCTCCTCATCCGGCAGCACGTTGACGTAAGGCTGCAGTGCCTGGGCGTCGGCGTTCACGTCGTGAGCGTCGACGATCAACAGGAAGGGCGCATTGACGCCCTCACCGAAGCCCTCCGCCATGAGGTCGGCGGATTTACGCTGCGTGGTGTCCAGGTTGGAGTTGGAGTCCGACGGCAGCGACATCTCCATCCCGAGCACCGGCACCGCGAGCGTGCCCAGCACGAGCACGACGCTGGCCATGACCAGAGCAGGTGCGCGCTTGATCGCGTTCACCCACGACCTGCCCAGGGACCTTTCCTGCAGGTTCTTGCCGGGCCGGTCGCCGGGGCCGGGGTTGCCGGCCACACCGGGAATCTTCGCGGCGAACATCTTGTCGCCCAGCGCGCCCATGAGTGCGGGCAGCAGCGTGATAGCCACGAGCACGGCGATCGCAACAGTGACGGCGGCGGCAATGCCCATCCAGGACAGGAACTCGATCTGCGCCAGCACCAGGGCAATGAGCGCTGTGAACACTGTCGTGCCGGCGAAGACGACTGATGACCCGGCTGTGCCCACCGCCAAACCCGCAGCTTCCGGGCCAGGTAAACGGGTGCGCTCGGTCTTGTAGCGCGACAGGATGAACAGCGCGTAGTCAATGCCGACGGCCAGGCCGATCATGATGGCCATCGTCGGCGTGACCTCGTTCAAGTCGACCCAGTGCGTAGTCATGAGGATGAGGAACACGCCGAGCCCCACGCCCAGCACCGCAGTGATCACCGGCATGCCGGCCGCGATGAGCGAGCCGAACGTGACAATCATGACCACGAATGCGATCGCAATGCCGACGATTTCCGAGGTGGCCTTGATCTCGATCGGGTCGCCGTAGCCCGGCCCGCCTGCCTCCACCTGGAGGCCTTTGTCGCGGGCGAGCTCCATTGCCTCCGCGACGACTTCGCGTTCTTCGGCGGTCACCTGCATCGACGTTTCGGCGCCGAATTCGAAGGTGGTGTAGCCGATGCGGCCGTCGTCGGAAAGCAAGCGCACATTGTGGGCGTCGGCCTTGGCGCGCTCCTCCGGCATGCCCATGTCCGTCATCATGGACACGATCTGTTCGGTTTGGGCCTTGTTGACCGTGACCGGGTTGCCGAAGCGGTCTGTGCCAGTGAGCCCGTCGAGGTTGTCTTCGATGTAGGCGATGGTCTCGTCAATCGCCGCCATGTTGTGGGCGGCGTCCAAGCGCTGTCCCTCCTGCGCGGCGAAAACGAGGTTGACCGACGGGGCTTGGACCGGATCGCTCTGGTCAGGAAAGTTCTCGTTCAGCGAGTACAACGCGTCAATCGACGGTGTTCCCGAGATTTCGAAGTCGCTTGTCAGCGGCTTCATCAGTGTCAGTGCCCCGGCCAGTCCGGCGACAAACAGCAGCAGCCAAGCGACGATGACCTTCCACTTGTTCAGGAAGGACCATTTGCCGAGCCGATAAAGAAACGTCGCCACATGTACCTTTCAAAAAAGTTCGGAGCCTGGGTGCGATTCAGCCTGTTGTCGACTGAATATTACCCAAACTCCGAACTTCAAAATTTTTGGCGGTAGCGGCGGGATTTGAACCCGCGGAGGTTTTACCCTCACTCGCTTTCGAGGCGAGTACCTTCGGCCGCTCGGACACGCTACCGCAGAACAGACTAACGGCAACGTGACCGGCGAACCAAATTCGCCTTAAGGGGCTACTTAAGCCTCGTCGCGCTTGTCCTGGACCTTGCCAGCGACCTCGTTGAACTTGTCCTTAGCAGCGTCACCAGCGTCGGACAGCTTCTCCTTGATGTCGCCGCCGAGCTGGTCAGCCTTGCCCTCGTTCTTCAGCTGGTCGTTGTCGGTAGCGTTGCCGAAAGCTTCCTTAGCGTCGCCCTTCAGCTGGTCTGCCTTGCCTTCAAAATCAGCCATGATCTTCTCCTTTATCTAAGTGAGTTTCGCTTACGTCGCCCATGGTAGAGAAAGTCGGCTGTGGCGTGGGTAACGATTTCGTTTCAATCGCCTTCAAGCTCGCCCATCGGCCGTGTGACCACGGACTTCACGCGCAAAGAAGTCCCGCATCAGTGAGGCGGTTTCAGTCTCCAGCACGCCTCCGCGCACTTCGACGGTGTGGAGATGAGGCGGGTCACGCAAGACGTCGATAAGCGATCCGACAGCTCCCGTCTTCGGCTCGTACGCGCCGAAGACCAGCGATTGCACGCGCGCGCCCAGGATTGCGCCGGCACACATCGTGCACGGTTCCAACGTGACCACGAGCTCGCAGCCATCCAAACGCCAGGTTCCCAGTGCCTGCGCCGCCTTTCGCGTGACGACGACCTCCGCGTGCCCCACCGGATCCCGATCCGTTTCACGCCGGTTCGTCCCGGTGGCAATCTCTTCACCGTCCGGGCCGTAGAGGACAGCACCGACGGGAATGTCGCCGATGGGTGTGGTCCGGGCGACCTCGATGGCGCGGCGCATCCGCTCCTCGGCCTGTGCCTGTCGCCGGCTCACCGCGGGATCACCGCCTGATCACGCGGTCCAGTTCGTCGGCAAAGCCGAGTTCGTCCGCAATGGAGTCGATGATGGTGGAGGGGTCGGCGGAGGTGTCGTCGATAAGCACTGCGAGCACCTGCTCGGAGAGACCAACGTCTTCCAGAATGGCGAAGTCGCCGTCCGCCCACCCGTCGACATTGTCCAGCTCATCCGGATCGATGTCCGGGATGTCAATGCCTGCCTGGTCGAGGATCTCCGCAGCGAAATCATCGTCCACGCCCATCGTCGCGTCCGAAATGAGCACGCGCACGTCACTCGGGCCGGGGCGCACAATGACGAGGTACTCCTCCTCGACGTTCAGCAATGCGAAAGCAGCGCCCTCGCTACGCAGGTTGCGGACCGCCTTCACAGCGGTGGACAGGTGCTCGAAGTCATCGTCGAACCCTGCGACAACCCACTCGCCACCACGCATGGCCACGGTCACCGCGTAGCCATCCTCAAACTCTGCACCCATGCCTAGTCAGACTACCCGCGTTGTGGAACACTTGTCAGGGTGAACGGCCACAATCTGAGCAAGCGCGAACTCCCCCCTACCTGCGTGATCGGGCTAGGGCTCATCGGGGGATCCATCATGCGAGATCTGGCCGCCGCCGGCGTAGATGTCTACGGCTACAACCACTCCCGCTCCGGCGCACGCGCCGCCTCCCGCGAGGGTTTCGACGTCCACGATGACCTTTCCAGCGTGCTGTCCCGCGCCGCCTCCGACAACGCCTTGATCATTGTCGCCGTGCCGATGCATGCCGTGGAAGATGTGCTCGACGGCATCGCCCTGTACGCCCCGAACTGCGGGGTGACCGACGTGGTGAGCGTGAAAAAGTCCGTTTACGATCTGATCCGCGAGCGTGGCATGCAGCTGCGCTACGTTGGCGGGCACCCCATGTCCGGCACCGAAGATTCCGGCTGGGGCGCCTCACGCGAAGGCTTGTTCACCCGCGCGGCCTGGGCCGTCACCTACGACTACGCCGTCGAGTGCGACAACGCAGGTCGCCGGGTGCCGGCGGACTGGATCGAGCTGTTTGCCGACGTCTGCGAGCTCGCCCGCATCTGCGGCGCGGAAGCCGTGCCGGTGTCTGTGGCTGCCCACGACGAAGCTGTCGCACGGGTCTCCCACCTGCCCCACGTGCTCGCCGAGGCGCTGGCCATCGTCGGTGACCGTGGCGGCACCCTCGCCCAGTCGCTGGCGGCTGGGTCCTTCCGCGGAGCGACCCGCGTCGCCGGTACCGAGCCCGGACTCGTGCGCGCGATGTGCGAGACCAACGCCGATGCCGTGGTGAAAACTATCGACGAGATCTTGGTCCTCCTGCAGGATGCCCGCGACTCCCTCGCCGACCCGGACCGCCCCTCCATCGAGCAGCTCGCCGGTGCCGGCTACCGCGCCGCCACCCGGATGGGCGCACGCAAGGGCGCCCGCGCCGAATCCGTGTCCCCGGTGAAAATCTCCTCCCGCCCCGTCATGCGCATCCAGCTTGGTGCGCACGGCTGGGTCAAAGCACTGCGGCAAACCGAGTCGCTCGGCGGGCGCATCGACGTCTTCTAGTCCACGCGTGCCCTCGTCTATGCCCCTGTTTCATCGTGCGGCATGTCGTGATCTCCACTCTCTGAGCTCGATACTGGGTGAAGTATGTGGAAAGATGAAATCCCTGAAGAACCTGAATTTTCAGTGTAATTTTTCTGGAGGCATGCATGACAACGATTTCAGCTCGGGGACTCTATAAAGTCTTCGGCAAAGATCCGCAGAACGCGATCGCCGCCCTTGAAAACGGCGTGAGCCGCGAAGAACTAATGAAAAAGGGCAGCACAGCCGCCGTCATCGACGCCTCTTTCGATGTGGAGCCGGGCGAGATTTTCGTCATCATGGGCCTGTCCGGCTGCGGCAAGTCCACGCTCATCCGCATGGTCAACGGACTCTTGCCCGCCTCCGGCGGCACCCTAGAGATCGACGGCACCCCGTTGACGGAGATGTCCGAATCCCAGCTGCGCGACCTCCGCCGCGACAAGATCTCCATGGTCTTCCAGCATTTCGCGCTGCTCCCCCACCGCACCGTGCTGCAGAACGCAGCCTACGGCCTAGAAATCAAGGGCGTGCCGAAGGCCGAGCGCGACGAGAAGGCGCACGAGGCGCTGCGCATGGTCGACCTCGACGGATGGGCCGACTACATGCCGGGCGAACTCTCCGGCGGCATGCAGCAGCGCGTCGGCCTCGCCCGCGCGCTCGCTGCGGACACCGATGTCCTGCTCATGGACGAGGCATTCTCCGCGCTCGACCCGCTGATCCGCAAAGACATGCAGGACCAGCTCATCGAGCTGCAGGGCAAGCTGAACAAGACCATTTTGTTCATCACCCACGACCTCAACGAAGCCATGCGCATCGGCGACCGCATCGCGATGATGCGGTCCGGCCGCATCGAGCAGATCGGCACCGCCGAAGAAATCCTCCAGAACCCGGCGAATAACTTCGTCGCCGACTTCGTCAAAGACGTCGACCGTGCGCGCGTGCTCACCGCCGACAACATCGCCGAGCAGCCGAAGGAGACCCTCGGCGCAGGCCACGGACCGCTCACCGCGCAGAAACTCCTGCGCGAGACGCAGAACCCGTGGCTCGTCGTTCTCAACCGCGACCGCACGCCCGCCGGCATCGTGTGGGAAGACGCTGTCGCGCGCGCCGTGCGCAACAGCGAGAACGCGCTTCCGCTTAACGACGGCCCGGCAACCCACACCGTCCACAAAGACACCCCCCTCCACGAGCTGTTCCAGCTCGCCGCGGACTCCCCGACCCCGATCGTGGTCACGGACAACGACGGCAAATTCTGCGGTGTCGTTCCACGCGTGACGCTGCTGTCCGCAGCATCCACCGAGAGCAGCGATCCCGCCGCGGCGGCCGTCGCCGACGATGCCGATGCCCGCGCTGCAACCACTGCACACACCACGACCAACGAGGTGAACGAGTAATGGACCAGACTTTGATTCCCCGCATCAACGTCGGCGACTGGGTCAACGACGGCATCGACTGGCTCACAGACAACGCCACAGTGCTTTTCGACGCCTTCAGTGCCGTCATGACATTCCTCGTCGAGGGCTTTTCCAACGCACTGTTGTCCATCCCGGTCTTCATTCTGCTGGCCATCCTGGTGCTCATCGCCTGGTTCGTCCGCTCCTGGCGCTTGGCCCTCGGCGCTTTGATCGGCTTCCTGCTGGTGATGGGCATGCGGCAGTGGGAGACCATGCTGCAGACAATGTCGCTGGTGCTCGTGTCCACCCTGACCGCGGTAATCATGGCGATCCCGCTGGGCATCTGGGCGGCGAAGTCGGAGACGGTGAGCAAAATCGTCCGCCCGATCATGGACTTCATGCAGACCATGCCGGCATTCGTCTATCTGATTCCGGCCGTGACCTTCTTCTCCATCGGTGTCGTGCCGGGCGTGTTCTCCACCATCATCTTCGCGCTGCCCCCGGGCGTGCGCATGACGGAGCTGGGCATCCGCCAGGTGGACGAGGAGACCGTCGAGGCCGGCCGTTCCTACGGCGCGACCCCGTGGCAGATTCTGCGCGGCATCCAGCTGCCGCTGGCAGTGCCGACGATCATGGCCGGAATCAACCAGGTCATCATGCTCTCGCTTTCCATGGCCGTCATCGCCGGCATGGTCGGCGCCGACGGTCTGGGCAAAGAAGTCACCGCCGCGATCTCCACGCTGGATGTCGCCCAGGGTGTCGAAGCAGGTCTGGCCGTGGTCATCCTGGCGGTCTACCTCGACCGTCTCACCGCCGCACTGGGCGATTTGAATGCATATAAGTCGTCTCTTTTGACCCAGATCCGGAATCGAAAAAACTAGCGCACTCCGCCCTACCTGCAATTTTCCTTGGCTGAAGATTGGATCATTCTCTATAATTGGTGGAATGACCCCACATCTGCTGGAAAAATGAATGCGCTGCTTCACCGCTGAACCGCTCGGGGTGAGGCGGCGTCGCCTTTTCTGGCGGGGGCGGGGGAGGCACGGAGATTTTGTCTTACACAGTCGAAGAAGGGACTTACTTTCAATGACCATCCGTAAAACGCTAGCTACGCTGTCTGCCGCCACGCTCATCTTCGGGCTGACGGCATGCTCCGACTCTGGCGACACCGCTTCGAGCGAAGGCGGCGAGGGAGACAAGGGCACCATCACCCTGGGCTACCTGCCGTCCTGGACCGACGGCCTGTCCACCGCTTACCTGCTGGAGAACAAGCTCGAGGCCGCCGGCTACACCGTCGAGCACGAGACCCTCACCGACGCCGCCGTCCTCTACGCCGGCCTGGCCAAGGGCGATATCGACCTGTACCCGTCCGCATGGCCGGAGAAGACCCACGCGCAGTACATGGACAAGTACTCCGACGACATCGAGGACTTGGGCGCCTACTACGACAATGCACTGCTGACCTGGGCTGTGCCGGAGTACATGGAGGACATCAACTCCATTGAGGACCTGAAGGGCAAGGCGGACGACTTCGGCGGCAAGGTCGTCGGCATCGAGCCTGGCGCCGGCCTGACCAAGGCATCCGAGGAGGCCATCACCGAGTACGGCCTGGATGCCGACGGATACTCCTTGTCCACCTCTTCCACCCCAGCTATGCTCTCCGAGCTGCAGACCGCGGTGGACGGCGAGAAGGACATCGTCGTCACCCTGTGGCGCCCGTTCTGGGCCAACTCCAAGTTCCCGGTCAAGGACCTGGAGGACCCGAAGGGCGCACTCGGTGAGCCGGAGTCCCTGCACTGGCTCGCACGCGGCGGCTTCGCCGAGGACAACCCCGAGGTGGCCAAGTGGCTCGAGGACCTGAAGCTCTCCGACGACGAGTACGGCTCCCTCGAGGACACCGTGGTCAACGAGTACGGCGAAGGCAAGGAGCCTGAAGCGATCGAGGCATGGCTGGGGGAGAACCCCGACATTGTCAAGGATCTCGAGAGCTAGTCTTTTGAGTTCCTAGCAGCTCCGCGCTCGCTGCAGCGCAGGGGTAGGCAAAAGCGAAGGGCCCTACCTGAAACACCAGGTAGGGCCCTCATTTTATTGGTGCGCCCGGAGGGATTCGAACCCCCAACCTTCTGATCCGTAGTCAGATGCTCTATCCGTTGAGCTACGGGCGCGTGCTTTTTGCAACGAGATGTAACGGTACACCACGGTGAACAGCAGGCAAAATCAGCAGGTCACAGGCCCAGGACCGAGGTAGCGATGAGGAAGTAGATGATCAGACCCGTCGCATCGCAGAAGGTGGAGATGAACGGGTTGGAGAACACTGCCGGGTCAGCGCCCACCGTCTTCGCCACGATCGGCATGGCGCCGCCCACCGTCGCCGACATTGTGCAGATGGCCAGCAGGGTCGATCCGATGATGATGCCGATGTCCAAATCGTAGACCAACGAGGCCAGCACGAAACCGATCGAGCCGAGAACGGCACCCAGCATGAACCCGACGCGGATTTCACGCCACATGACTTTGAGGATGTCGGACTTGTGGACGTCGCCAAGCGCAAGGGCACGCGTCACGGTCGTTGCCGCCTGGTTGCCGGTGTTTCCACCGGTGCCGGTGAGCAGCGGGATGAACAGGGACAGCACCACGGCCTGCTCGAGCTTCCCTTCGAACACGTCCAGGACCTGCACGGTGAGAATCGCCGAGATCGCCAGCACCAGCAGCCACACGATGCGCGAACGCATCAGGGTGAACACGGGCGTGGATAGGTACGGCCGCTTCAGCGCTTCCGAACCACCCTGGCGGGCACTGTCCTCGGTGTCCTCAGACTCGACCACGGCCTGAGCCTCGTCGAAGGTGAAAATGCCCACGAGGCGGTTATTATTATCCACCACCGGGATGGCCAGCAGCGCCAGCGGGAGGAACCAGCGGGCGGTATCTTCTGCGTCATCCTCCGCCCGCGCCCACGGCGAATCCTGCACCAGGTCAGACACGAGGTCGTTGGCGTCCGCGAGGAACAAGTCGCGCATCTTCACAATGCCCGCCAGCTGCCGGTCCTCATCCATCACCGGGATGGTGTAGATGGTCTCCAGCTCCTCGGCCTCTTCGCGCAGCAGGTTCGCGACCTCTTGCGCGGTCATGTCCCCGTAGATCTCCGGAATCTCCGGGGACATCACACGGCCGACCGAGCCCTTTTCGTAGCCGAGGACCACATTCGTGTTCTCTTGGTCCTGCTCGTTGAGCTCTTTGAGGAGGCGGTCGGCCACCGGGGCGGGAAGCTCGTCGAGAAGCATGACGCGGTCTTCCGCACCCATCTCCTCGAAGAATGCGGCGACTTCATCGTCGCCAAGCGCGCGCACCATGTCGGCCTGGTGGTTGGGGTCGAGCGCGTCGAAGACAGCGCCGGCGCGCTCGGGCGACAGCAGGCGGAACAGCACGGCACCGCGCTTGACGGGCGAGCGTTCAATCAGCCAGATGATGTCGTTGAGCTGGGCCTCTTCTAATAGGCCGGAGATTTTTTCGGCGTGGTCGCCGTCGATGTCGTGCGAGTCGATCATGCGCTCGAGTTCAAGCAGGGCGTCGTGCTGCTCAACGGTGGCCATGCTGGTCCTTTCGCCACGGGATATTCCGAAGCTTGAGGGTAGCGGAATATCCCGGCCAGCGAAGTCCGAGCAGGAGCTAAAAATGGTGCGCCCGGAGGGATTCGAACCCCCAACCTTCTGATCCGTAGTCAGATGCTCTATCCGTTGAGCTACGGGCGCGTGGCGGAGATGACAGGATTTGAACCTGCGGACCTCGTGAAAGGTCAACTCCTTAGCAGGGAGCCCCAATCGGCCACTCTGGCACATCTCCAACGGCCTTCAGCAGGCCTGGACTTACATTACCCACATTCGTGCGGTCGGCCAAAACACCTGTCTAGAATCTTTGAGCATGATCCGCCCTGACCTCGCCGCCATCCCCGCCTACGTCCCCGGCACGTCTGATCCGGAGGCGTTGAAGCTGTCCTCGAACGAGGTTGCTGGCCAGCCTCTCCCGGCGGCTGCGGAGGCGATGGCCAAGGCCGCGATCACCGGCAACCGTTACCCGGACATGGGCACGACACAGCTGCGCACGGCGCTGGGCAAGCACCTCAGCGTCGATCCCGGCAACATCGCCGTTGGCTGCGGTTCGTCCGCGCTGTGCCAGCAGCTCGCACAGGCCACGTCCACACCCGAGAACAACATCGTCTTCCCGTGGCGCAGCTTCGAGGCGTACCCCATCTTCTGCCGCATCGCCGGGGCCGAGCCGCGACCGGTGCCTTTGCTTGACGACGGCCACCTCGACCTGCACACCATCGCGTCCACCATTGACGAACGAACGTCCCTGGTCTACCTCTGCTCCCCCAACAACCCGTCGGGCGCAGTGGTGACCCGCGCCGAGTTCGACGACTTCATGGCCCGCGTTCCGGACCATGTCACCGTGGCGCTCGATGAGGCGTACGTCGAGTTCAACCGCGACCCCGATGCCGTCAACGGCTGCGACGTTTGGCGGGAGCACGACAATGTCCTGTGTTTGCGCACCTTCTCCAAGGCGTACGGTCTGGCGGGCGTGCGCATCGGATACGCCTTCGGGCACCGCGAGCTGATCGACGCCGTGAACAAAGTCGGCGTCCCCTTCCAAGTCTCCGCCATCGCCCAAGCCGGGGCGCTCGCTTCGCTGCACCACTCCGACGAGCTGTTGGCCCGCCTCGAAGACACCATCGAGGTCCGCGACGAGGTCGCCGACCGGATCGGCGCCGCCCGCTCCCAGGCCAACTTCGTCTGGCTACCCGCCGAAAAGTGCAGCCGTGAACCCGCCGCGATCGCCGCTGACTTGGCCCGGCGGGGCGTGCTCGTGCGCGCCTTCCCCGAAGGGCTCCGCGTGACAGTGACCGACCGCGAGGAAGCCGACGAGTTCCTTTCCGCGTGGGACGCGGTCAACTAACCGCCCCCGCACTGCCGGGCGAAAACCCGTACGCTGGTGCTCATGCAGCTGAATTACTCTTTGAACTCCGGCTTCGCCACTGGCGACGGCTCCGCCCCCACCCGCGACAACGTTTCGTCCTGGATCGCATGGGCCCCTGCCCCTGACGCCACCACTCTTTACCTGGCCCCGCGTGCAATGGCGCTGAGCAATGACACCGTGCTCCTCGGCATTCCCGTTGGAGAATTAGACGGCGCGGCTGACGCACTGGCCGGGCGCAACATTGACCCGCAGCAACTTTCTTATGGTCAGCCCGACGCGCACGCCACGGTGGAGATTGCTGCACCGATTGCACTGGAGCAGGTGAAGGTCGTCGTTGCGAAAGACGGCCCGACGCGCCGCAAAGCTCAGCGCGAGTTCGCCGAGATCCCCGGTGAGCGCCAGTTCCACATCATCCACGAGTTCTTCGAACAGTAAAAACAAGACCACTAAAGAAAAGGTAAGTTCATGCGTTTCATTGTCGACCTCGTAGTTACAGCACTGGCCCTGTGGCTGGTCACCGTTATCGTCCCGGGCGTAGAGATCTTCGGCGGCATCGGCGCGTTCATCTGGGTCGCCCTGGTGTTCATGTTCGTCAACGCGTTCATCTCCCCGCTGGTGAACCTGATCAGCTTCCCGCTGAAGGTTCTCACGCTGGGCTTGTTCTCCCTGATCGTCAACACCCTGCTGTTCTCCCTGACCGGCTGGATTTCCGACAGCATCGGTAACGGCCTGCAGATTGACGGCTTCTGGTCCGCGTTCTTCGGTGCCATCGTCATGGCGATCGCGTCCTGGATCGTCGGCGGCATCTTCCGCGCCATCGGCGGCGACAAGGTGAAGACTGACGCTTAAGTAACGTCCACTCCCCCACACAAGGCGCCCCCGCTGGGGCGCCTTTCGTCTTTGAGCGAAAATTCTGGCGGAGACGAGGGGATTTGAACCCCTGGAGGTGTGACCCTCGCTGGTTTTCAAGACCAGTGCATTCGGCCGCTCTGCCACGTCTCCTTGCTGCCCGATCAGGGCGCCCACAAAACTTTACTACCCTGGGGCACCATGAAAGCAATTACCGTCACGGACCCAGAGAACCCGCGTTCGCTCGAGCTTGTCGACGCCCCCACCCCCGTCCTCCGCGAAGGCGAAGTCCTCGTGAAAATTCACGCGACCGGCGTCAACCGCGCCGACCTCGTGCAGGCGGAGGGCAATTACCCACCGCCGAAGGGCGAGTCCGAGATTATCGGCCTGGAATGCACCGGTGAGATCGTCGACGCGGGCGACACCGACCGCAAGGTCGGCGACGAGGTAGCGTGCCTGCTCGCCGGCGGCGGCTACGCGGAGTACGTCGCGGTGCCGGAGGGCCAGCTCATGCGCATCCCGGACGGACTGTCGCTGATCGAGACCGCTGCTGTCATTGAGGTGGCCACCACCGTCTGGTCCAACCTGGGCATGCTCGCCGGTGTGGGCGAGGGCGACCGCGTCCTTATTCATGGCGGTTCCGGCGGCATCGGCTCGTTTGCCATCCAGCTGTGCAAGGCACTCGGTGCGGAAGTCGCGGTCACCGCGGGCTCGGCAGAAAAGCTCGAGTACTGCAAGGAGCTCGGCGCCGACATCCTCATTAATTACAAAGAGCAGGATTTCGTCGACGAGCTCAAGGGCTCCTGCGACGTGATCCTCGATGTCATCGGCGGGCCCTACCTAGAAGACAACATCAAGTCCCTGGCGACCGACGGCAAGCTCATCGTCATCGCTGTGCAGGGTGGCCCGAAGGGCGAGCTCTCGCTGGGCCGGATGATGCCGCGCCGCCTGTCAGTGCACGCCACGACCCTGCGCGCTCGCCCGTGGGCGATGAAGGCAGATATTTGCCGCTCCACCGAGGAGCACGTGTGGCCGCTCATTGAGGACGGTTCGATCAAGCACCAGCTGACTAAGACGCTCCCGCTTGCCGAAGCCGCAGCAGCCCACGATCACCTCGACTCCGGCACCTCCACCGGGAAGGTCGTCCTTGTTGTCGATTAGCCCGAAGCCAGCTACGCCAGCGACGCGACGACGCGCATGACCTGCTCGATGTCCTGGTAAGTATTGAACGGCCCGAGGCCGACGGTCACACCGCCACCGATTTCCTCCAGGCCCATATCGGTCAAAAGCGGGGTCGGACGGGTCAGGGTGGTCACGATGCCGTTGTCGAATAACCGCTCATACACCGTCGGTGCCGGCACGCCCTGCACACCGAAGGTCAGGCGCGGCAGGCGTTCCGTCGTCGCATCCGCCGCCGCCTCCCCGGAGCTGCCGAGAATGTGCACGTGCGGCCACGTACCCAGGAAGGTGTACAGGTCATCGCGTAGACCACCCAAGTAAGTCGACATCTCAGCCATCGAACGGTCGAGGCGTGCCCGGCGCGTGCCCCGGCCGGGCAGCTCCGGCGCGAGACCCGCCAAGTGGTCCACAGCAGCGGTGACACCGCCGGCAAGACCGGGGGCCACGCCGGCGCTGACGATGCCCAGCACCTGCGAGTCGACACGCTTGAGCATCGCCGCGTCGCGCAACACGAGCGCCGCGACCTGCGGCCCACCCAGCGCCGCCATGTCCAAGGCGACGATGTCAGCGTCCCACTTATCAAAATCGATGCGGTGGTACGGGGCGTACGCCGTCGCGTCGACAAGCACCCAGGCGCGCGAACGGGAGCGGACACGCTCCGCGATCTCGGACACTTCCGTCACCGAACCCAGTTCTGCGTGGGCGGCGGGAATGGAGACGAGGCGGGTGGAGCCGTCGACAAGCTGCTCGTATTGCCACGATGGAAGCTCGCCCGTGCCCAGCTCAGCGTGAGCCGTGCGGACCTGGGCCCGCGCCCGCGACACGGCCGTGCGCAACTCGCACCGGTCCAGGCTGCTGACCACCACAGACGAGTCGTACCGGAACTGCGGCTCCATCGACGTGACCAGAGCGCTGTAGAGCACCGGCAGGCTGGCGCCGAGAATCACCCGGTCCGCGCTCGCCCCCACGAGGTCTGCCACGGCATGCCGCGCGGCCTCCAGTAAGTTGTCACCCTCAGGACGACCGACAGACTGCCCCGAGTGCGAACCGGAGTGAAACTCACGCGCCGGCACCTGCGGCGCCATCCGGAACGACCGAGACACAGCCGCGGAGACTCGCTCTGGGATCTGGGGGCAGTCGTGGGAATTCAGGTAAGTCCAGCCGTCGGAAAGCGAGGCGTACAGCCCGCGAACGCGGTACACGTCATACTCCGCACCGTAATCCACGGTCTCCTCCTTCCGAACTAAGTGTTTCACTAGTATGCACCCATACCAGGCGGGACGCACCATCGGCCCCTTAGCAATATTTAAGGATCTTGGCACTAAGCTGTTAAGTGTGCAAGACAAGGCAACATTGCTTTCCGACGTCTCCCGCATGACGTCCTCCGCCGACGAGACCACCCCAGCGTCGAAGTCCAAAACCTTCCGCGCTGCGGCAGCCGACCTCACCCGCGGGTGGGGCCAGTACGAGCTGTGGCTGCAATTGGGCTGGCAGGACATCAAACAGCGCTACCGCCGCAGCGTGCTCGGCCCGCTGTGGATCACGATCGCTACCGGCGTGATGGCGCTGGCCCTGGGCCTGCTGTACTCCATGCTGTTCCAGATTCCGGTGCGCGAGTTCCTGCCGCACGTCACCGTCGGCTTCATCGTGTGGGGCTTCATCTCCGGGTGCATAAAAGACGGCGCGAATGTATTCATTGAGAACGAAGGGCTGATCAAGCAGCTTCCGTCGGCGCTGTCTGTCCACGTGTACCGCCTGGTGTGGCGCCAGCTGCTGTTCTTCGCGCACAACATGGTCATCTGGCTCGTGCTCGTGCTGATCTTCCGCCTCGAGCTGGGGTGGGATCTGTTGCTGTTCATCCCGGCACTGGCCCTGATGATCCTCAACGGGGTGTGGGTGACCATGCTGTTCGGGATCATCGCCACGCGTTTCCGCGATGTCGCGCCTCTGCTGGAGGCGCTGGTACAGCTGCTGTTCTACGTCACCCCGATCGTCTGGACCACCCAGACCCTGAAGGAGCAACGCGGCGATGTCGCCCAGCGCGCCATGCTCGCCGAGCTCAACCCCCTCTACCACTACCTCGAAATCGTCCGCGCGCCCCTGATCGGCCGCGACCTGGCCGCTTATCACTGGTGGATCGTGCTGGCCTTCACTGCTGTCGGCCTGCTCGCCGCCCTGCTGGTGATGCGCCAGTGGCGCTTCCGCGTACCGTACTGGGTGTAAGGAGTTTCACGTGGTTTCTATTGACACCTACAACGCCTGCGTCGACTTCCCTATCTTCGATGCCAAGTCCCGCTCCCTGAAGAAGGCCGTCATGTCCTCGGCCGGAGGGGCGATCGGCAAGAACGCCTCCAACACGGTCGTCGTCGAGGCGCTGAAGGACATTAACCTGCACCTGCGCGAAGGCGACCGCGTCGGCCTTGTCGGCCACAACGGCGCCGGCAAGTCCACCTTGCTGCGCCTGCTATCTGGCATCTACGAACCGACCCGCGGCGTCGCCGATGTCCGCGGCCGCGTCGCCCCCGTCTTCGACCTCGGCGTGGGCATGGACCCGGAGATTTCCGGCTACGAGAACATCATCATCCGCGGACTGTTCCTCGGCCAGACCCGCAAACAAATGAAGGCCAAAATGGACGAAATCGCTGAGTTCTCCGAGCTCGGCGACTACCTGGCCATGCCCCTGCGCACCTACTCCACCGGTATGCGCGTGAGGTTGGCGCTCGGAGTGGTCACATCCATCGAGCCCGAGATTTTGCTTCTCGACGAAGGCATCGGCGCCGTCGACGCCGCCTTCATGGCCAAAGCCCGCGTCCGGTTGGCTGAACTGGTCAAACGCTCCGGCATCCTCGTCTTCGCCTCCCACTCCAACGACTTCTTGGCGCAGCTGTGCAACACCGCACTGTGGATCGACAAAGGGGAAGTACGCCAGGCCGGGCTTGTCGACGACGTCGTCGAAGCCTACGAAGGCAAAGAAGCCGGCGACTACGTCCGCGACCTGCTCGTCCGTTTCGACGATGAGGACCGGGACGATCAGGCAGACCAGGAGGACTAGGGACCTAAACTCCAGGGCCTCGGGCCCCAGCCAAAGCATCAGCGGTGAACGATGTGAGCATTTCGGCCCCGTATCGTTCAGGCCATAACCCCCTGACCTGCACTTACTGCTCGGGGCTTATAGGTCGGTGCGCTAAATCGTTCACACCGCCCGCCGCGGCCGCCGCCCGGGCCATAACCGCCTGGTTCACAACCGCTGGGAGATCAGCTCCCTCAGCAACTGGGCGATCTTGCCCATCGTTCCGGCGGTGAATCTAAGTACTGTCCACCCTTGCATGACGCACCTGAGGTTGATGGCCGAGTCCCGGTCGCGCTGACTACGCTGCAGGTGGTGCTCGCCGTCATACATGAGGCCGATCCCTAGTTCGGTAATAGCCAGGTCAAAGGTAGTAATGATGCCGTTGTCATCGGAGACCGTCACCTGCTCACACAGTTCGACCCCGAGTTCTTCGCAGATCTGTTGGGCGATCAGCCGCATTTCGGTCTCTTTCGGGGAATCGGCGAGATCACTGGACGCTTCGACGATCCTTTTCAGCCATGCGCGGGGCAGGCGGTTCCGGGCAGCGTTGTAAATGAGGTCGGGGTGGATGTTGAGGTGGCGGCGGGAAGCGTCGATAAGCTGCAGGGCTCTGAGGTCCGCTGGACTCCACCCGTCAACCGTGGCGACGGGCCACCGGATCTCCCCGGCGCGGATGCACTGCAGGGCTTCCACGACGGCGGACCCTGGCTCTGAGATCCGAATCGGCTGCCCCTGGTAGCGGACAGTCCATGTATTTCGTGGGCGGGCTCGGGTAATCCGCGGTGTGTATTGGGTCGCTTCGACGGTTTTTCGGACAGCACCATGCAGTGTCGTATGGAACGAATCCGCAAAGAACCTCAGGCCGAACACGGCTAACGCGCTGAATCCGCTGACTGAGCAACCGGGGTGCTCCAACACCATCGCAACGGCCCGTGTGGCTGCGGGCGCCCGGTGCCCCAGCTCCGAAGAACGTGCCAAAGCGAACGGCTCCGCCATCCAGAACCGCCGCGAAACCTGCACCCCAGGACCGTCCAGGTAGAAGCCGCCGTGCACATTGGCGGTGATGTCCATGTTGTTGCGCAATGCCATGCACTGTTAGACAGGCGCAGACACCGTTACGGTTCCCTCACCGCAGCGCTTCCCTTATCCGTTCCCTCCGCCGTGGCACAATAGTCCCCATGACTTCCACCACCGATGCGCTGCTGAACCCGAACGGCACCACCGCGGCGGTGATTGTCACGCACAAGCGCGCTGGGCTGCTCAGGCACTCGCTGGAGATGGTGGCGAATCAGACTCACCCGGTCGATTGGGTGATCGTGGTGGATAACGGCGCAGAAGATGAGGTGCGCGCCATGGTGCACCAGCTCGGCGACAAAGGCGTTTACATGGCGTCGCACACGAACCTCGGCGGCGCGGGCGGATTCGCATACGGCTTTCTGCACGCGCTCGCCCTCGGCGCGGACGCGATTTGGTGCGCCGACGACGACGGCCGCCCCGCCGACCCGGGCGTGCTGGAGGAGCTCTACCACGTCGCCGCGCGGGAGGGTCTGGCTGAGGTCTCCCCCGTCGTGGCCAATATCGATGACCCTGACCAGCTCGCCTTTCCGCTGCGCCAAGGCCTGATCTGGCACCGGCGCCGCAGCGAGCTGGAGGGAGACTACCTCCCGCAGTACGCGAGCCTCTTCAACGGCGCCCTGATCAGCGCAAAGGCGATGGAGCGCATCGGCGTGCCCGACTACCGCCTGTTCATCCGCGGCGACGAGGTCGAATACCACCGCCGCCTGGCCCAGTCCGGCATGAAATACGGCACCGCGCTGACCACCAGCTACCTGCACCCGGACGGCTCCGCCGAGTTCCACCCGATCATGGGCGGCCGCGCGCACGCCCAGTGGCCGGATAATGAGGTCAAGCGCTACTTCACCTACCGCAACCGCGGCTACATCATCGGTCAGCGCGGCATGAAGAAGATGCAGCTGCAGGAGCTGGTGCGTTTCGGTTGGTTCTTCCTGATCCAGCGCAAGAACCCGCGGGAGTTCCGCGAGTGGTTGCGCCTGCTGCGGATGGGCGCGAACGAGGACTTCCGCCGACCTTGATCCGGGCCGACGTCCGGATCAAGATGGATCAGTGTCGACGACGACCTTCGTCGGCTGCTTAAAGATAAGGACGCGCTGGAGGATGAAGTTGGTGATCGTCGCCACGCCTTGGGCGATGACGAAGGCGATGAAGTCTTTCCACGGGTCCTCGACGCCGAGCGCGATGAGCGGCGGATTAGTGATCCAGTAGAGGAACACCTGGATGCCGAACGTCGAGGCGTAGAGGATGAACACGGCTAGCGCCCGCTTGCCGGTGATCTTGGCCTGGAACGTGAACCGCGAGTTGAGCAGGTACGCAGCGAGCGTGCCGAAGCACCAGCCGACCACTTTCGCAGACACGCGCGTGAGACCGAAGGAATGGTCGAGCAGGTACGTCAGCCCGAAGTCGAGCATCGCGCAGAAGATACCGATGATCACGAACCGCAGCAGTTGCCGCTTCGCGCTCATCGGGTGCGTCGTTTCAACCTTGGAGGTCACAGCGGTTCACCTTACCCCCACCAGTCACCGTCGCAGCAAAGCGCGGTACATGTCCAGCTTATCGACGGCACTCACGCCCCCGGCCCCATACCCACCCACCGAGGCCAGCCGCACGAGGGATCCGGCGCACAGGGAGCGGATCTGGCGGGCGGAGTATCTCTCGCCGCCTGGGTTGGCCCAGTTCAGGGCGCTCATGGTGGTTTCGATGACGTCGTCGGTGGTGTCGTCGTCAGCCAAGCACGACAGGGCGAGCACCGTGGACCAGAAGGCGTCCCGGGCCAGCGGGGTGCGTTCGCGCGGCAGGCTGGCCAGCGTGTCGGCCACCAGCGGGTCGAGCTCGCACGGCCGCGGCAGGTCAATG
Organism: Corynebacterium sp. CCUG 65737; assembly: GCF_024454115.1. NCBI lineage: Bacteria > Bacillati > Actinomycetota > Actinomycetes > Mycobacteriales > Corynebacteriaceae > Corynebacterium > Corynebacterium sp. CCUG 65737. Next base: position 194,091 of record NZ_JAGPZB010000003.1, on the reverse strand, counting down.
GCCTGCAACAGGGGAAGGAAGTCGAGAGTATGGGAGCGGTCGACGATGTCGACGACGTCATCGCGCGCGCCCGCGAGCACATTCTCAATCGCGGACGGCCCGAGCAGCTCCGCGTTGATGGCGGGGATGTCAAAGGGCTGATCGGCGAAGTCTCCGTGCCCGGCCACACACAGCGCGCTCGGGGTCGCGCTATCGCGCGGGTAGATATCCAGCAAGGTGAGTTCGAATTGCCACAGCCCCCAGTGGAAAAACAGCCGGTCGCCGCCCCGGCGCAGGTAGGAACCGATCTGCACACCGGCCTCCAGGCGGCCTGCATCCTCGGCGTCCGCGGTGAAGCGCGTTGGGCTCGGCGGGCCGTCCGGCATCGCGAAACAGACTTCCAGGACGCGCTGCACATCTTCGAGAGTGCTTTCGGAGTTCAGGCCGATGTGGCGGAAGACGGATTCGTCGGCAAGCATTGTGGCGCAGCGCACGAGCAAGGTGCGCTTGAGCTCGACCACGACCGACATGACCCCACCCTAGCGATTGCGCGCCCCGTAGGATGTCATCCATGCAGCAACCTGACAAACCCCACATGTCGGCGCAACTTGCCGACGTCCCCCTCGACGACTTCATGACGCGCCTGATCGCCCAAGAACTACCCTTGCTGGACAGCACCTCCCGGGGCATCGTCTACGAAGAGCTCCGGGCACACAAAAATGCAGGCAAACCGGTGATCACCAATCAGGGGGAGCTGCCAAAAAGGATCCGGGAGATCATGGAACTCTAGCGGTAGGGTGGGGTTCATGGAACTCCACACCACCACCAAGTCCCTCTACGGCTGGGGCCGTACCGCGCCGTCCACCGCGCAAGTCCTAGCCACCGCCGACGTGGACGCGATCAAGGAGGCAGTGCGCCACGTCGCCGAAGACAACGCGACCCTGCCGGAAGGCAAGCGCCGCGGTGTGATCGCCCGCGGAATGGGCCGCTCCTACGGTGACCCGGCCCAAAACGGTGGCGGCCTTGTCATTGACATGCAGCCGCTGAACAAGATTCACGAGATCAACCCCGATACCGCGATCGTGGACGTCGACGGCGGCGTCACCCTCGACCAACTGATGCGCGCCGCGATCCCCTACGGCTTGTGGGTCCCGGTGCTGCCCGGCACCCGCCAGGTGACCATCGGCGGCGCGATCGGCCCGGACATTCACGGCAAGAACCACCACTCCGCCGGTTCTTTCGGCGACCACGTCGTGTCGATGGAGCTGCTCGTCGCCGACGGCCGCGTCCTGCACCTCGAGCCTGCTGGCACCCCGGATGACCCGGACGGCACCTTGTTCTGGGCCACCGTCGGCGGCATGGGCCTGACCGGCATCATCCTGCGCGCCCGCATCAAGATGACGCGCACCGAGACGGCCTACTTCATCTCCGACACGGTCCGCACCTCCACCCTCGACGAAACGATCGAGGAGCACTCCCACGGCCAAGAAGAGGGATATACCTATTCTTCTGCATGGTTCGACGCCATCTCCGCCCCGCCGAAGACCGGCCGCTCCACCATCTCCCGCGGTTCGCTGGCCACGCTGGCGCAGCTCGAGGAGTTCGCGCCGAAGCTGGCGAAAGACCCGCTGAAGTTTTCCGCTCCGCAGCTGATGACGGTGCCGGACATCTTCCCGTCCTGGACCATGAACCAGCTGACTCTGCGCGCCATCGGTGAGGCCTACTACTTCATGGGCAAGGATTCGAAGAACGACATCTTGAACCTGACGCAGTTCTACCAGCCGCTGGACATGATCGCGGAATGGAACCGCGGTTACGGCCCGGCCGGCTTCCTGCAGTACCAGTTCGTTGTGCCCACCGACGCTGTCGAGCCGTTCAAGCAGATCATCTACGACATTCAGTCCTCTGGCCACTACACCGCCCTGAACGTGTTCAAGCTGTTCGGCGACGGTAACAAGGCCCCGCTGTCCTACCCGATGCGCGGCTGGAACGTGTGCGTGGACTTCCCCATCCGCGACGGCCTGCACTCTTTCCTGGATCGCTTGGACGACCAGGTGATGGAATTCGGCGGCCGCCTCTACCTGGCCAAGGAGTCCCGCACGTCTGCCGAGAAGTTCCACCAGATGTACCCCGGCATGGCCGGCTGGCTGGAAACCCGCAACGCGATCGACCCGACTGGGGTGTTCGCCTCCGACATGTCCCGCCGACTCGAGCTGCACTAGTTGGCTGCGTAGCCCGCTCAAGAAACCGAAAGGAACCGCAATGCTGAACGCAGTAGGACAAGCACAGAATATTCTCCTTCTCGGCGGCACGTCCGCGATCGGCCTGGCCATCGTCTCCGAGCTGACCAAGCGCGGAGGCAACCCGACCGTCACCCTGGCTGCCCGCCAAGACAGCCCGCGTATCGACGCCGCTGTCGAAGAGGTCTCCCGCCACGGCGCCGGTAAGGTCCGCATCGTCGACTTTGACGCCTTCGACACCGACTCCCACCCGGCCGTCATCGACGCAGCCTTTGCGGCCGGCGATGTCGATGTGGCCATCGTCGCCTTCGGCACCCTCGGCGACCAGGAAGAACTGTGGCAGAACCAGCAGGCCGCCGTCGCGTCCGCCCAGACCAACTTCACGGCGCCGATCTCCGTCGGCGTGCTGCTAGGCCAGAAGATGAAGCAGCAGGGCCACGGCACCATCATCGCCATGAGCTCGGTCGCGGGCATGAAGGTGCGCCGATCCAACTTCGTCTACGGCTCCACCAAGGCCGGCATGGACGGCTTCTACACCCAGCTCGGGGAGGCGCTACGCGGCAGCGGTGTACACGTCACCGTTGTCCGCCCTGGCCAGGTGCGCACTAAGATGACCGACGGCCTGGACGAGGCACCACTGACCGTGGACAAGGAAGACGTGGCCAAGGCTGCCGTCTCCGCAGCTCTCGACGGTAAGAGCCACGTGTTCGTGCACAAGCTCTTCGGCCCGATCTCGCTGGTGCTCCAGCACATCCCGGCACCGATTATGCGGAAGCTGAGCTTCTAACCGCTTCTTCTAATACCTGTTTGCGGCCGAGTCTGTGGGAGACTGTTCGGTATGACCACGGCCGTCACGGACACAAAAGAAGAGCCCCAGGAAGAGCTTCGCGGCAGCACGCGCGCCATCCGCGTCTACGACTACGAACCGGACAGCATCGACACGGTTGGCACGACCGTGCGCATGCTGGTCTACCCCCTGGTAGGAGGGGCACTCACGCTTGCCGCGTGGTACTTACTGCGTGCGTCGAGCTTGGCGGCGTTCAACGTCTCCATGGTCCCCCGCGCGTTGGCTACAGCGTGCTCATTCGCGGTGATTCTTGCGGTGGGCGCGTTGTTGCTCGCGTGGCTTCGCGACGAATCCACCTCCCGCCGGCGCCCCACCTGGCGCGTTTGGCTCACTGAGTTCGTCTGCTCGTTCGCCCCTGCGGGGCTGGTCGTGTCCACGCTGGGGATCCCGCTGGCCTCCACGAAGCTTTATCTCGACGGCATCCAGGTGGACCAGGGTTTCCGCACCCAGTTCCTCACCCGCATGGCCGACACCATGTCCAACCAGGACATGAACTACGCCGACTTGCCGGCGTTCTACCCGATCGGCTGGTTCTGGCTGGGCGGACGCCTGTCCGATGTTTTGGGCATGCCGGGCTGGGAGGTGTACCAGCCGTGGGCTCTTGTTTCTTTGGCGACCGCCGCGTCGCAGCTGGTCCCGCTGTGGCGCAAGCTCACCAGTTCGCTCCCGATCGCCACGGCGATTGCACTGGTAACCATCGCGATCATCCTCACCCAGACCCCCGACGAGCCGTATGCGGCCATCGTCGGCATGTTCGTGCCCGCCGCAGCTGTCCTCGGCTACTACGCCATGCGGGGATCGTGGGCACCGACTATCACCTTGACTCTTTACCTGGGTCTCTCGGCCTGCTTGTACACCCTCTACACAGGCATTGTTGCTGTGACCATGATGGCGTTTGCCCTGACGGGGTTCTTGACAATGGAAGGCAAGCAGCGTTGGGTGCCCCTGAGACAACTCGCTTTGATGGGCTTCGGTTCGATCCTCATTGCCCTCATCGCGTGGGGCCCGTACCTCATGGCCGTGCTGCGCAGTCCGGAGACCACGCGCTCGACGGCGCAGCACTTCCTGCCGTCTGAAGGCGCGGAAGTACCCTTGCCGTTCTTTGACCTCTCCCTGGTCGGGTTGCTCAGCCTGGCGGGTCTGGTCTTTCTTGTGGTGCGGTTCCGCCGTCCGGAGATCGCACACATCAGCATTGCCGTGGGCGTGTGCTACGTCTGGGTGGTCGGCTCAATGGTGATCACGCTGGCCGGCACCACGCTGCTCGGCTTCCGTGTGGAGGTGCTTGTGGCGCTGCTGCTGTCCACCGCGGGCATCCTCGCGATCGCGGATCTGCGTTTGTCCGGTCTGGCCGTGCTCTACCCCAACTCGATTAGCAAGCGCTGCAGCCATCTCTTGACAACGCTGTTTGTCCTGCTGCTCGCTACGGCGACCTTGGGGTACGTGCAGCAGATCCCGGCGGAGAATGAATCCTTCATCGACGAGGCCTATGCCAGCACCGACGGCAACGGCGAGCGCTCCGACCTGCGCGAATCTGACGTCGGCCGCTACTACAAGCAGATGGACGAATACATCCAATCCCGCGGCTACACACCGGGCGAGACCGTGCTGTTCACCGACGAGATCAACTTCATGGCCTACCACCCCTACCGTGGTTTCAACGCGTTCACCAGCCACTACGCCAACCCGCTCGGTGAATTCGACGCGCGCAACGAGTCCTTGAAGCAGTGGGCGAACGGATCGTTCAACGAGTTGTCGAACCCGCAGGCGTTCGCCGCAGCTATTGACGACGCACCCTGGGCCCCGCCCCAAGCCTTCATCTTCCGCGGCAGCGAAACCGACCCGGAAGCGCCGTGGAAAACCCACATCGCGCATGACATCTTCCCCAGCCAGCCCAACGTGCACTATGAGGCTTTGTTCTTCAACCCGGCAGCCTTCAACTCGCCCGAGTGGGACACCCAGCAGTTCGGCCCCTTCGTGGTGGTGGTCCGGAACCGATGAAAGGTAGACGAGTGAATAACGTCGAGACACAAACCGTGGTTGAGCCGACTGGCGGGTCCACCGCGTTCACGCCCGAATCCGACCCGCTGGCGCATTCCCAGCGCGCGCCCCGGAATCTGGCGCTCACCGCGATGATGTCCGGTCTGCTCGCCTTCATCTTCTTCGCGCTGCTGCCGTTTTTGCCGGTCAAGCAGGTGCAGTCCTCGTTCGACTGGCCGCAGAACGGCTCGCTCAACTCCGTCAACGCGCCGCTGATTTCGCTGGCGCCGGAATCGCTCGAGCTGACCATCCCCATCAGCGTGCTGGAGGAGCTGGCCCCCGGCCAGTCGAACGTGCTGTCCACGCTGCCTGTGGACTCCACGGAAGCGCTCGACCGCGGCCTGTTCGTCACCGCGCCTGCCGACGGCAGCGTCAACGTCTCCTCGCTCAACGAGGTCGTCTTCGAGCTCACCGCCGAGGAACTGGCCACACTGAGTGGTGACGCCGTGCTCGAAGTCTCCGCCACCGACGAAGCGCTAACGGTTTCCGTCCCGGGCACCGATCTCAGCGAAGAAACTGAGGACGACATGCGTCCCCAGGTCACAGGCATCTACAGCGAGCTCACGGGCGACGCTCAAGCGCTTATCGACGCTGGCCTGACCGCCCACGTCGAAATCAACTCCCGCTTCACCTCCAGCCCGTCGCTGGTGAAGTGGTTCGCCATGATCGCCGGCACGATCGCCGCCCTGATCGCCCTGTGGTCCATCGCTCGGATGGATTTGTTGGACGGCCGCCGCCTGAGCGTGTTGCGCCCGGAGTGGAGGTCGTTCAAGCCGTTGGATGGGGTCGTCGTCACGCTGTTGCTGTTCTGGCACTTCTTCGGCGCGAACACCTCCGACGACGGCTTCTTGCTCACCATGGCGCGGGTGGCCAACGAGTCGGACTACATGGCCAACTATTACCGCTGGTACGGCGTGCCCGAGGCTCCGTTCGGCTCACCGTTCTACGACTTACTGTCGCTGCTGTCGAAAGTCAGTACCGCGTCAGCCTGGATGCGCCTGCCCACGCTCATCGCCGGCATCCTCATCTGGTGGATCCTTTCGCGGGATATCCTGCCGCGGCTCGGAGCCACCATCGCGACACGGCGCGTGTCCTATTGGACCGCCGCGTTCATGTTCCTCGCGTTCTGGCTGCCGTACGACAACGGCCTGCGCCCGGAGCCGATCATCGCCCTGGGCACCCTTGCTACCTGGGCGTCGTTTGAAAGCGCCATTGCTTCACGACGCCTCCTCCCCGCCGCCCTAGGAACCATCTTCGCCGCCGTGACCCTGGCCTGCGGGCCGACCGGCCTGACGGCCGTGGGCGTATTCCTCGTCTGCTTGCCGCAAGTGCTGAAGATCCTGTCGGAGCGGCGCGTCATCGCCCCGCTGGTGTCCTACGTCTTCCCGTTCCTCGGTGCCGGCTTCGCCGTCATGGTGCTCGTGTTCAAGGACCAGACACTGGCGACCGTGCTGGAGTCCACCTCCGTGCGCTCCGCCGTCGGCCCCGCGCTGGAGTGGTACAACGAGTACGTCCGCTACGCGACACTGCTGGAAGCAACCGTCGACGGCTCCCTGACCCGCCGCTTCCCCATGCTCATCCTCGTCCTTTGCCTGGTGCTGGTGCTGTGGAGCATGTCTCACTACGGCGCAGTCCCGGGCGCCAAGCCGGCACCGACGCGCCGCATGCTGGCGATCTTCGGGTTGTCGATGTTCTTCCTCATGTTCACCCCGACGAAGTGGACCCACCACTTCGGCATTTACGCCGGCATCGCCGGTGCCGCTGCGGCCCTAGGCGCGATCGTGCTGGCACAGGTTGCGGCACGCTCCCCGCGCGCGAGGACCTTCGCCCTGGCAGCGGTGATGTTCGTCTTCGCGCTAGCACTCGGCGGATGGAACGCGTGGTGGTACGTTTCCTCCTTCGCGGTCCCGTGGTGGGACAAGACAGTGCAGTACAAGGGTGTGGAGGCCAGCTCGGTCATGCTGGCGCTGTTCCTGCTCACGCTCGTCGTCGGAATTGTGCAGTCCCTGTGGCACAAGCCGCGGCCAGGCGCGAGCGAGGGCCCCGTTGCCGGTGCCGGCGCTGGCAGCACCAGCATCACCCGCATCTCTCGCGCCATGACCGCACCGATCGCGCTCGCCTGCATTCTCATTGTGGCGTTCTCCTGCCTGACCTTCCTGAAGTCCTTCATGGACCAGTCGCCGGCCTACTCCGTCGGCATGGGTAACGTGCGCTCGCTCAAGGGTGAGACCTGCCAGATGAGTGCCGACGTGCTCTTGGAAGCCAACACGAACGACTCCTTCCTCACCCCCGTCGACGGCGTGCCGCTGGGCAAGTCACTGGAATCCGGCACGGTGCGCGGGTTCCACCCGGAGGGTGTGCCGGCCTACATCGACTCGGACAACGAGGGCGCCGCTAACGTCGGCGCCATCCAGAACACCCCGGCGACAGACAGCGGTGCCGGCAGCCCCGCCACCGGCGCCACCGGCGCAACCAGCGGTAGCGACCAGAACGCATCGACCGCGACGACCGACACCGGCTCCAACACCCAGAGTGATGACGCCGGCTCCGACACGGTCCAGTCCACCTCCCGCGCCGCCACCCAGGGCAACCGCCCGTCGGACCAGATCGGCGTCAACGGCTCCACGGTCCGCCTTCCGTTCAACCTGGACTACAACCGCATCCCGGTGCTGGGCACGTTCAGCGAGAACGCGTTGAGCGCCTCGGAAATCAAGACGTCCTGGTTCGAACTCCCCGACGCCACCGAGGAAGCCCCGCTGCTGGTCACCTCCGTCGCTGGCCGGCTGGAGCACCGCAACATCAGCGGCGAGGAAAAGGAGGGGCAGACCCTCAAACTCGAGTACGGCACACGCGATGAGGAAGGCAACGTGACCGAGATCGGCGACGTCGAAATGCTGGATCCGGGCCCGACGACGAAGTGGCGCAACCTGCGCTACCCCATCGCGGATCTACCGGAGGGCGCAAACGTCGTCCGCCTCGTCGGCGAAGACGTCAACCTCGACCCCGAGGAGTGGATGGCCCTGACTCCGTTGCGCAACCCCACGTTGGAGCCGCTCACCGAGGTCTTCGGCCCCGACGTCCCTGGCTTGCTCGACTGGCCGGTCGCGATGCAGTTCCCCTGCAACCGCACCTTCAACCACTACGCCGGTGTGACAGAGATCCCCGAGTTCCGCATCGCCGCCGACGCGAAGGCGAAGGAGCAGCTCTCCGGCTTCCAGGACTTTCTCGGCGGAGGAGCCATGGCTACTGCGGAGGCGGTCAACTCCGCCTACGAGATGCCCGGCTACCTCAACCAGGATTGGCACCGCGACTGGGGCTCGGCCTACCGCTACGTCCCGCGGACCAACTCCCGCGGTGAGACACCGGACGTGGCGGAGATCAACCACAAGACGATCACCCGCTCTGGCTTGTGGCACCCGTCCGACATGAAGATCAGGGATCCGTACGAGAACGAAGACTAGTCTGGAGGTCATGAACGACCTCTACCAACTAGTCAACGGCCCCTGGCTGGAAAGCCACGTCATCCCTGAGGACCGCGGTGTGGACGGCACCTTCCACGCCTTGCGCGACAAGGCGGAGGAGGACGTCCACGCCATCGTTGAGGCTGGCGATGACCGTGCAGCCGATCTATACGCCTCCTTCATGGACGTCGACGCGATCGACGCCGCCGGCCTGGACCCCCTTACCGACGATTTCGCCCTGCTCGACGTGGACACGATCCAGGATTTGGTCCGCGTCTTCGGCGAGCTGGAGCGCTCCGGTGTGGGCGCCCCGCTGACGTACTGGGTGGAAAAAGACTCGCTCGGCGAGGAGTCCGTGCCCTACGTGATCCAGTCCGGCCTGGGGCTGCCCGACGAGGCCTACTACCGCGAGCCCGCCCACGCCGAGACGCTCGAAGCGTACCGCGAGCACGTCGAGCGCATGCTCGGTTTCCTCACCGACGAGCAGCGCCGTGGATTCGGGGCGGGGGACGCGGCGGAGCGGGTGTTGGACGTCGAAAAGCGCATCGCCTCGCACCACTGGGACGTGGTGACCACGCGCGACGCTGTGAAAACGTACAACCCCACTGAGCTGGCGGAACTACCCCAGCTCATCCAGACGCTCCTGCGCGCCTCCGGCCTTGAGGACGGCAAGGTCATCGCGATGATGCCCAGCTTCATCGACGAGCTCGCGCAATTGCTTGTCGACGCCCCCCTCACCGACTGGCAACTCTGGGCCACCTGGGCCATCCTGCGCTCCCGCGCCGGCCTCCTCCCGCAGCGCATCGGGCAGGCGAACTTCGAGTTCTACGGCACCGTGCTCTCCGGCGCGACCCAGCAGCGCGACCGCTGGAAGCGCGGCATTGCGCTCGCGGAATCGCTGGTGGGTGAGGATATGGGGCGCGCGTACGTCGCAAAGCACTTCCCGCCGGAGCACAAGCAGCGCATGCTCGACCTCGTCGACCACCTCGTGCGCGCTTACGAAGAGCGGATCAGCCAGCTGACCTGGATGTCGCCCGAAACGCGCGAGCGCGCCCTAGAGAAACTGGGCAAGTTCACCGCGAAGATCGGCTACCCCGACGAGTGGCGCAACTACGACGGCCTGACGTTCGACCGCTCCGGTGCCCAGCTCGTCGCGAATGTGCGCGCCGGCGCCGCCTTTGAGCACGACTACCAGCTGTCCAAGATCGGCAAGCCGGCCGACCGCGGCGAATGGGTCTCCACCCCGCAGACCGTCAACGCCTTCTACAACCCGGTGGTCAACGACATCACTTTCCCGGCCGCGATCCTGCAGCCGCCCTTCTTCGACCCCGACGCGGACGCCGCCGAGAACTTCGGCGCGATCGGCGCCGTGATCGGCCACGAAATCGGACACGGCTTCGACGACCAAGGCTCGCGTTACGACGGCGACGGCAACCTCAACTCCTGGTGGACCGACGCCGACCGTGCCCGCTTCGAGGAACTGACCGCCAAGTTGATTTCGCAATACGACGGTCTCGTCCCCTCCGTCCTGTCCGGCCGCGGAGGAATCCGCGGGGTGAACGGCGAGTTCACGCTCGGCGAGAACATCGGTGACTTGGGCGGGCTTGGCATCGCCGTCGTCGCGTACAAGGACTACCTGGCCGAGCAAGGTCTCGACCCCGCCACCGACCAGGGCCCCGTGCGGACCTTCCACGCCCCCGGCGCCAGCGACACCATCGACGGGCAGGAATTCACCGGCCTGCAGCGCCTCTTCCTCGCGTGGGCGCGCGTGTGGCGCACCGCCATCCGGCCCGAAATGGCCGCGCAATACCTGGCGATCGACCCGCACTCGCCGTCTGAGTTCCGCTGCAACGTCGTCGCCAGCAACATCGCCGAGTTCTATGAGGCCTTCCCCGACGCCGCCGAAGCCCCGGACGCAGTCGCGGAAGCGGACCGCGTGGTGATCTGGTGATGCCCGACCAACCTGGCCAACCCGACCAACCGTACCGCGAGGCGCAGGACCGGATGCGCCACACCCCCTCCCCCGAGGAACCTGCCGCGCCACTTCCCGCCGGTGAGGCTGGGCCGTTGAACGATCAGGGTTCGCCTGAGTTCAACGTCGGTGGTGTCGAGCGCGCCCTGTCGCCGAAAGAGCAGCTCGAGCAGCTGATCAGCTACATGAACGCCACCTACCCCGCACCGGATACGCCCCCGCCGTGGGAGGGCGGCACCGGCGACCCGGCCGAGGCAGACCGCTACATGGGACACCTCGCTGACCGCATCACCCACGCGTCCATGCTCATGCTCGGTTCCGGGCTCGACCACACGATGCCAGGGGTCGCGTACGGGATGAACATCGCCAAGATCCGCGATCTGCCCGCCCTTTCCGACATCCCCGACACTCCCGGAGAGCCGGAACTGCTTGCCCGCGTGTTCGTCCCCAGTTCCCCAACCCGCCGGTGGGCCGTCTCACTGCACCCGGGTGGCTTGTGGCGCGGTTCCGGAATCTCCCTTGAGCAGCACTGGCGCCCCGATGTTGCCGCGGCAGCGGAGTTGTCTGGCACCACGATCCTCGACTTGGACTACCCGCTGCTGCCCGGCGCCACCCTCGACGAGGTCGTTTCCAGCGTGCACAAAGCGCTTGACTACGTCGCAGCCCAAGAGCCGGCGTCAGTCACCCTTTGGGGTGCCGGCTCCGGCGCTGCGCTTGCCGTTCTCGCTGCTGAGCAGCGCAGTGTGGATGGGTTGGTGCTGACGAATCCGGGGCTTGGGAGCGTCGATAAGCTACCGGCGGAACTGCGTGGAAACCGCACCGTGCCAGCTCCGAGCGCATGGCCGCGCACGCTCGTGCAAACCGCGCTTTACGACGACACCACCACCGAGGCCCACAACGCAACTGTCATTGAGTACCACTCAACACACACCATTGCGACACCGGAGGAATCACGCCGCCGCATCCGCGACGTCGCCGATTTCCTCGCGACCGTAGACGCCACAAACCCTTATTAGACTGCCGCAGAGGCCCGTCCGGTTCCATGAATCCGGGATTTGTGACGTATTCCAAAAACCCTTTCCTAGCTGCAAAAACAGGGTTAGTGTTGCGGGCATGGACACTTTCAATGACCTTGTCAGCGCACACAGCGCCCCAAGGTTGGGGGCACTGAAAGACTTCAACAAACAACAAGCGTTGAACGCCGGCGTGGAACCGTCGGTGGTCAACAACTGGAAACTCGTCCACGACGCCTACTTCGGGGAAGGCTTATCGGACACCAAGCAAGCCAAAGCGGTTGCGAAGGCGACCGCGCTGGGCTTGTCCATCGGGATGCTCGCCACCATCGAGCGCGCCATCCGCCACATCAAACACGCCACCCGACGGCACACCATGCGCATGAAAGTGCTGTCGGCGGCCTCCCGCATCGGACGCACATGCGCCGCCATGTCGAAGCTGCTCAAGAACATCGTCCCGCCGAAGGAGCCGCCCGCTCGCCAGGAGCACGCCAGTATCAGCGAGCCGAAAGACGGGTACGCGACGTTGACGTTGACGGCGTCGGAAAAGTTCATGGCCGACTTGAAGCACCTGCTCATGTCCGGGCTGGACAGCGTCACTTCCCCCGGTCGCCATATGGCCGCCAAACTCATAGCACTGCTCAGAGACGGCGGCGGTGTACCAGAGGCCGTGCCTCGGCCCTTGCTGCTCGTCGGGTTGCCCGATTACACCAAGATCATGGACGGCGAGGGGGACGACGTCGTCCTCGGCCTCACCAACGGCACCACCATGACCGGCGCCGAATACCTCAACCAGATCGCATCCAACACCCCGCACCTGGAGGCGGCGCTGTTCCACCCGACTGAAGGGGCCGTGAACATGTACCGCTCACAGCGTCTGGCCAACGACAAGCAGCGCGACCTCGCCCGCGCGGTGCAACCCGTCTGCGCGCATCCCGACTGCCACCACGCCGCCGACCTGTGCCAAGTCCACCACGCAGACGCCTGGAAGAACGGCGGCGAAACCAACGTGTCCAACCTGGTCCCGCTGTGCCGCTACCACAACCGCATTAACGACGACGACCCCTCCATCCACCGCACCCGCGGCCGCATCGAGATGCGTGACGGCAGGCCGGTGTGGATCTCCCCATACGGCAACCAACGGATCAACCCCCGACACCGCTTTGGGGCAATGGACGTGCTTTTCGGGGCGGCCCCTGTTGAGCGGGCATTAGCGGCTTAACCTGGCCAGCAAGAGCGATAAGCGCCGTCTAGTCGTCAGCGTCGCGGTCGTCGGCGTCCTCTGTGTCGCGGTCGCCGGTGTCGTTTTCGGGGATGATCGGCCGGATCGTGGGCACGGGTTCGCTGCGGCCGTAGTCGCTGAGCCACACCTGAAGCCGGTCGGTGCCGTCGGTCAGCCCGCGCTCCTCGGCTTCCTCGCGGTCGAGGTTGAAGATCAGATCGTCCTCGCTCTGGTCGATCCAGTCATGGACGTCATTGGTGTGCTCGTCGACATCGCCGTAGGACATAGCGGCGATGACCCAACTTGGGCCAAAGGACACCGAGCCGAACGCGCCAGCGCGATCATCGGACCAGCCGAACTTCGAGCCAATCACACCGGCCATTTGATCGGTGCCGAAGTCCTGTTTGAAGCCGTCCTCGGCAAAAGGGGCGTGGTTGGCCATGCCGCGGATGATGGGTTCGGCGACGGGATCGTCGATAATTGCGGTGATGAAGCGTGCGAGGTCGTACGGCGAGGTTGACGACCGGCCCCAGAAGCCACTGCTGTAGGTGTTGGTCAGCTCGAAAAGCTCGGCGACCTCGTTGATCGCCTCCGGGTACGCAGCATCCAGCTCACCGGCGACGGCATCGGACGACGTGCGCATCATCCGCAGGACCTTCCCCTGATCCTCCGGCTTTCCCTCCAGCAGGACCCAGTAACCGAGGTACAGCTTCGCCAAAGACAGTGCTGGTCGGGGGTCTTGGGCGCCCGGGGAGCCGGTCCACCGGCCGTCGTCATGCATGACGACGAGATCAGTGCGCTCACCCGGATCCCCCGGCAGCACATCGACAGCCGCCGCAGGGGGCAACGGCGCGACGACGAAGGCCGCACCGACTACGCATGTTGCACTGGCTACGCCAGCAGTACGGACTGCTCTGGCTACGCGTGTCGCCGCGGCGGCAAAAAACCGCTTCACAGCACGCAATTATGCCTGGTGACGGTCAAGAACCTCAAGCACGGACTCGGCTTCGTCGAGTTCGTCCTCGTCGACAGGTTCATTGACTTCGCACAGCGTGACGACGGCACCCGTCGAATCCGCCACCGTCAACAGCACCCCGAACGGTGAATTCTCCGGGCCACGCACAATCTCCCCGCCGAGCTCCTCGACCCGGCCGCGCACCTGAGCCACGTTGGCGACGCCAAGGAAGGTCTGCCAAAAGCTCGGCACCTCCGCCGGAATCGTGTCGGATGCATCCCACACACCGGCAAATGCGGCGCCGTCTTGCATGGCAACGTGGTAACCGTTGTCGTGGTCAACCCCCCACTCAAAGAGCGAACGGTAAAAGTCCACCACGGCCTGCACATCCCCGGTGCAGGTGTACTCGTGCCACACGGGGGTCCCAGGTTCGCCAGCCGCCACAAAGGCGTCCTCCCCCGACGGCTGGAACAGTCCGAACCACCCACCAGCAACGTCGGCGCACAGAGCCATCTTCCCCAAGGACACCTGCGCCGGCTCTGCAAGAACACGTCCACCGAGCTGCGCCACCTTTTCCGAGTCGCGCTCAATGTCGGTGGTATAGAAGTACGTCACCCACGCGTCGGGCATGTCCGTGCCGGTGGAATCAGTTTTCTGGGCGACGAGACCTGCAACCGGCAGCCCCTGAACGCGAGCAACCCGGTAGGAACCGTCGTCAGCGCCCTGGTTATCTGCGCCTGGCATGTCGGCACCCTCCACATCCCAACCGAGGATGCGGGAGTAGAAATAAGAGGACTTTCGCAGCTCGCTCGAGAACAAGTCGATCCAATACGGCATGCCCGGACGGGCTTCGAAAGCGGGCATGGGTTAGAGGTTCCTCCACTTCTCAGGGTCGAAATCGTCGTTCGCGGTGCGCTCGTCAAAGTAGTCGTCATCGTCGTCTGCACCGGTACCGGTGACGGTGATGGTGTGGCCTGGGATGGAGACCTCGTCGCCGTCGTCAAGCGAAAAGCCGCGCGACGTGACTACCTCACCATTGACCGCGACCTCACCTGCGGCGATGAGCTCTTTCGCTTCGCCTCCGGACTCGACGAGATTGGCCAGCTTGAGAAACTGGCCGAGCTTAATGGGTAATTCCATTAATCGAGTCTGACGGCAGTGCCAGTCGCCGCAACCAGCATCATCGTGTTGTTCTGCCCCATCGGCGAGTAATCCACCTCGATGTTGACCACCGCGTCAGCGCCGATCTGCCGGGCGCGCTCCCACAGCTCGTTGAGCGCGCTGTCGCGGGACCGGACAAGCTCCTGTTCCCACGAGCTTGCGCGGCCACCGACCATGTTGCGGAAACCCGCGCCCATATCTTTGAACATGTTCATGCCGGCAATGGTCTCGCCGCCGATGATGCGCATGTACTCCGTGATGCGCCGGCCTTCGACGGTAGGCGTCGTTGTAAGGATCATGGCCTGAATTGTACCGGTCCCGCGCGCACGAGGACATCGCGCGGAACGGCGTCACGGATCTGGTACGGCACCTGCGGGGGCAGAATGTCGCGGAGCGGGACGAGCGGGATGCTCCACGGGCCGACCGAGCTCATCGGTGCAGACGGCGCCGGTTGCGCCGGATCGATCATGGCCAGCGCATCGTGCGTGTTCGCACCCGCATCACCGACCGTCATCGCGGCGGCGGTCCAGCCGGGGCCGAAACTGACGGTGGCGGTGTAGGAGCGGCGGTCGTCGGACCAGCCGAACTTCGTCCCCTCGGCGCCGGGGAGACGCGACGTTCCGTAGTCCTGGCGGAAGCCGTCCTGCGCGATCGGGGAGGCGGTCCGCATGCCGCGGATGATCGGTGCGGCGAGCGGGTCGCGGCGGATGCTTTCGACGAACTTGGCAGCGTCATAGGTCGAGGTCGCCGTGTTACCCCAGCGGCCGCGGCGCGCGGTGTTGGTCAGGCCGAACTGCCGCGCGACAGCGTCAATGGCCTGCGGGTACCGGCGGTCAAGGTGTGCCGCGATCGAGTCTGACGACACACGAATCATGTGCTCTACCTGGGCCTTATCCACGGGCGCACCGTGCTGGAGTACCCCCTAGCCGAGGTAGAGCTTGCTCAGCGACAACGCCGCGCGCGGCTGGTGCGCGTCCGGCGACCCGGTCCACGATCCGTCCGGGTGGTAGACGGCCACCGCGGTTCGTCCGCCTGGCGCGCCGCGCTTCACATCCACTGCCTGTGCGGCCGGCGCCAGACCGACGGCTATCACCAGCACGAGTACGAGCGCGCACATTCGTTTTGCCATGGTTCTCACAGCGTTGTTGTACCCCGTGGACTCACGTTCTGCCCAGCGGCCCAAGCGCGGTTCCAGCTTCCCCCAGCTCACCTGTTACTGGAGGTGAAGGTGTGTTTAGGTGTGAGAATTTAAAGGCTTGCGGCGACACTGAGCGCGCCCTCGGCGATCATCCATACCGCCAGCGCCACGAAGATCACGCCCGTCACAACGTCAACAATGTGCCCCCAGCGCGCCAAAACCCCCGCAAGCTTATCGACGCCCACCGCGAACCCCACAAACCACGCCACCCCAATTAGCGCCAGCGTGACGAGGATGAGGGCCACCCACCCCCAGCCCATCCCCGGTGTCATGAACTGAGCGAACACTGCCCCGAAAAACAACACCGCCTTCGGATTGGAAAGATTGGTGAGCACACCGGTGGCGAACGCCCGGCGCGCGGATAGCACGGTGCCAGCCGGTGGCGCATCGGTAGTGTCTGTCGCGGCCGTGGAGACACTGGAAGCACCCTGGCCGCGCGCGGCCAGCCCGGAACGTACCGCGCCCACACCCATCCACAGCAGATAGGCCCCGCCGATCAGCTGCAGCACGGCGAGCACCTGCGGCACAGCCTGAATCAGGGCGCCAAGCCCTAGCAGGGATGCCGCGATCCACAGCGCGTTGCCGGCCATAATGCCGAACGCGCAGGCGACACCGGCGGCGCGCGACTTCGCACCGACGCGGATGATCTGCACGAGATCAGGCCCCGGGCTGGCGATTGCGGCGATCCAAATGCCGATCAGGGCGAGATAGGTCGAAACAGTCACTACTAGCTCCTAATGTTTAGCGTTCTGCTTGGTCGCGCGGCATGATGTTCATCGTGTCGATGTTGACGTGCGGTGGCAGTGACGCAACCCACCGGATCGCTTCGGCGACATCCTCGGCGGTGAGGTTGAGTTTATCGGCATAGACCTGCGCGGCTTTTTCTTCATCGCCGAGGCGGTTGAAGGCGAAGTCGGTTTCCACCCGGCCGGGGTCGATTTCGGTGATGCGGATGGGGGTGGCGGCTTCTTCTCGTCGAAAAGCGCGCGTGAGGGCGCGCAGACCGAACTTCGCCGCGTTGTATCCGGCGCCGCCGACATAAGCGTCCCATCCTGCGACCGATCCGACGTTGATGACCAGGCCCTCAGCCGCCACGAGCGCGGGGTACAGCGCCTTGGTCACGCGCACGGTGCCCATGACGTTGGTCTGGTACATCCAGTCCCAATCCTCCGGCTTCGCGTCGCGCAGAAAATCAAGGCCCTTCGCGCCGCCCGCGTTGTTGACCAGCAGATCCACGCGCGGCACAAGCTCCGCAAGCTTATCGACGCTCCCCTGATCCGTCACATCCAACTCGACCGCGACACCACCGATCTCGTCGGCAATAGCGCGGCACCGCTCCTTGCGCCGCGCCGCAACGTACACGGTCCATCCGTCACCCGCGAGCGCCCGGCACGCAGCCTCCCCGATGCCAGCGGAACCGCCCGTGACTACAGCAATTTTCTCCATGCGGGGAAGTCTATCCTGGCGGGCATGGACTACACCCTCCGCGATCTCGCCGCCGGCAACTGGTACCAACCTGGGTCACCCGAGCCCGAGGCCGCGCACGCAAAGGTGTGGAAGCTGATGCGTGAATTCAACGCGCTCGGCAACACCGACCCGGCCCGCGCCGAGGAGCTGCTGCGTGCGATGCTTGCCGACGGCTCCTCCCTCCCCGGCGTCTTCGCCCCCATCTACTTCGAGTTTGGCGTGCACACCACCTTCGGCGAGGACTGCTTCCTCAACTACAACTGCGTCATCCTCGACGTGGCCGAAGTGACAGTGGGCAAGCGCACGCTGTTCGGGCCGGCCTGCCAGATCATCACCGTTGAGCACCCGGTCGACAACGCCCAGCAGCGTGCCGACGGTTGGGAGCGCGGCCGCCCCGTCCGCATCGGCGACGACTGCTGGTTCGGCGCCGGCGCCATGGTGTTACCCGGCGTGACCGTCGGCGACCGTTGCGTCATCGCGGCGGGGACGGTGGTCACGCGCGACATCCCCGACGACTCGCTGGTCGCCGGGGTGCCGGGAAAGGTCGTGCGGAAGCTGAACGGTGCGGGTGAGGAAAGCGCGGGCTAGGCGCTGCGCTCCTCAAAGTCGTCGAAGTCGTCGAAGTCATCGAGGTAGTCCCAGTAGTCCTCGATCTCGTCGTCGAATTCCTCAGCGCTGTCGCCGAAGTGGGCCACGTAGAGGTCAGTGATTCCTAACTGGAGGGCCTTGTGAATGTTGCGGGTGTGGTAGTGATCGATGCGGAATACACCGAACCGCGGCCGGTCGAGCCTGCTCAGTGCCTCTTGGGCGTTACCGGCGTTGAGGCGGTGGAAGAAGGCGTCCATTTCGCGTTTGATTGTCCGCTTTTGCTGGCGGTTGAGGCGCGGTAGGAACGGGTTCGGTTCCGCAAGTGCGAAACCGGTGAACCGGCCGCTGGTCTGGTGGTAGCTGAAGATCGCCAGCGGGTAGTGCTCAGTCTGGTTCGGCCGGTAGTCGATGGTGAACGTTTCGTATGCGCCGGCGGCGAGCTGCGCTGGGCCGGTCACGTGGACCTGCATGAGCATGGTCAGCGCGGCATCGATGTCGTCGCCTTCGACGTCCGGGTTGCATTCGCAGGTGATGTGGTCGCCGGTGGGCACTTCGTGGAATGGGATGCCGATGGTGAAGTTGGCGTAGAACTCGTCGATAAGCTTGTGCAATGCGGCGACGGCGCGGACGTCGTGCGCTGCGGGCGCGGCTGGATGATCGACCCGCAGGATGGCGCTGACTGTCTCCCCCGTGGACAGGTCGGTGGCCATGATGGCGGCTGGGTAGCTGTAGTCGTCGTTGAGGTCTGGCTGGTAGTGGAAAGTGTGGCTGTGAAATGTCATGTTTCCCCCTTCGCTTCCTGACACTAAAGCGCCCCGCAAACCCCTGTAAACCGCGCTTTGCGCACTACAGTGTGCATTTCGGCTACCCTAGTCCGACATGTTCGACCTCTCCGTGATTGGCCAGGGCCTCCCCGTCGCCGGCGTGATCGGCGACCTGCCCGCGCACGGCCCGTTGGTGGTTGAGGCTCCGCCCGGCACGGGTAAGACGACGCTGGTCCCGCCGGCGATCAGCAACAAAGTCGAAGGGTTGACGCTGGCCACGGCCCCGCGCAGAGTTGCGGTGCGTGCGGCCGCGCGACGCCTTTCGCTTCTCGACGGCTCCTCCCACCGCGTCGGCTACTCCATCCGCGGAGAACACCGGGATGGGTCGTTAGTCGAGTTCGTCACGCCGGGGGTTTTGCTCAACCGCCTGTTGAAGGACCCGGAACTGACCGGCGTCAGCGCGGTGATCATCGACGAGGTTCACGAGCGTCAGCTAGACACCGACCTTGTCCTGGCGATGGCCATGGAGGTCGCCTTCCTGCGCGAGGACTTATACCTGGCGGCGATGTCGGCCACCCTCGACGCGGCCGCCCTGGCGGAGCACATGGGTGCCCAGATCCTCTCCACCGAAGTAGTCACCCATCCGCTGGACGTCTCCTACCACCCGCATCCGGGCCGTGCTGAGGGGTCGCCGGAGTTCTACGCGCACGTCGCCGACCTGGCGCACGGCGCCAGCGAACGCACCCTCGTGTTCGTTCCCGGCGTGCGCGAAGTGGACCAGGTCTGCGCGCACCTGCCGAACGGTTCCGCTGCGCCACTCCATGGCCGGCTGAGCTCGAAAGAACAAGATGACGCGCTAAACGGTGATGCCCCGGTCGTCGTGGCGACATCCATTGCCGAGTCCTCCATTACCGTCCCCGGTGTCCGTCGCGTCGTCGACGCCGGGCTGTCGCGCGTCCCCCGCCGCGACGCTGCCCGCGGCATGACGGGCCTGGTCACCGTTTCAGCGGCGAAGACCAGCGCGGACCAGCGTGCCGGCCGCGCGGGACGTCTCGGACCGGGCGAGGTGCTGCGGGCGTACTCGGAATCCGACTACCAGCACTTCAGCGCCGATATTGTGCCGGAGATCGCCACGTCGGACCTGACCTCTGCGGCGTTGACGTTGGCGGCGTGGGGCTCACCGGATCTACCGCTACTGACCCAGCCACCTGCCGGCGCACTGGAAGCCGCGCATCGAACGTTGGAGGCGCTCGGCGCGCTCGAAGACGGCACCATCACCCCCATCGGCGAACAGCTCTCCCGCCTTCCGCTCGACCCGCGCCTCGGTGCCGCGCTGTTAGAACACGGCTCCGGGGCCGCGCCGACCGTCGCTGCGCTCGCCGAGGGAATCGGCGGCGACCTTGCCCACGCCCACGCCCGCGCGCCGAAGAACCTGATCCAACGCCTAGCGAAGATGGTGCCAGATTCTGCGCCGGTCCCGGCGGGCGATGTGGTCGCCTCCGCCTACCCGGAGTGGGTGGCGAAGCGTCTCGACGAGCGTGAATACTTGCTGGCCAGCGGCACCCGCGCAACTCTCGACTCGTCCATCCCGCCCGCCGACTGGATCGTCGCCGCCGAAGTACAGCTGACGCACAAGGGCGCCATCATTCGCGCGGCGGCGGCGACTGACTTCCCCGCACACCGCGTCACCACCGAGACCACAGCCACGCTCGAGGGCGGCAAAGTGCGCGGCCGCCGGGTTCGTTCCATAGGCGCCATTGAGCTGGATTCAACACCCATTCAACTCACCGCCGAGGAAGCGGCGGAGGCGCTGAAGCACCTGAGCTTCGAGCAGTTCCCCCTCGACGACAAAGCCAGACGACTCAAAGAGCGGCTCGATTTCCTCCACGCCCAGCACGGCGACCCGTGGCCGGACGTTACAAAGGGCGACTACTCGCCAGAGACCCAGCAGCTCGCCCACGGCACCCCACTGGACAAGCTGGATATGCACGCCGCCCTCACCCGGCAGCTCCCCTGGCCCGAAGCCGCCAGGATGGATGAGCTCGCCCCCGAAAAGCTATCTGTGCCGAGCGGCTCCCACCCCCGCATTGACTACAGCAGCGGCCGGCCGGTGGTGAAGGTGAAGTTGCAGGAGTGCTTCGGTTTGGGGGTGAGCCCGTCGATAAGCAATGAGAGGGTGCTGTTTCACCTGCTCTCGCCCGCGGGCCGCGAACTCGCTGTGACCGACGACCCGGAGAGCTTTTGGAACGGGCCCTACCAGGACGTGCGCAAAGAAATGCGCGGCCGGTACCCGAAGCACCCCTGGCCGGAGGACCCGTGGACTGCGCCTGCGACAGCGCGGACTAAGAACCGGATGTGAATTTTATAGGCTTAACACAGTAAGTTATTTATCTATGAGTACTGCCCATAACCAGCGCGCGCCCTCAGTGACGATTTGGACGCTGGTCTCCCTCATTATTGGTTCGACTGTCGGCTCCGGAATTTTCGCGCTGCCGCAGAATATTGCATCGGTGGCCAGCCCCGGCGCGATGCTCATCGGCTGGGCGATCGCGGGCGTGGGCATGTTGTCCGTTGCTTTCGTCTTCCAGACCCTCGCCCGGCGCAAGCCGCACCTGGATTCCGGCGTGTACTCCTACGTGCGCGCCGGCCTCGGCGACTTCATCGGTTTCACCTCCGGTTGGGGCTACTGGCTCGGCTCGGTGATCGCGCAGGTGGGGTATGCCACGCTGTTCTTCGGCACGCTGGGCCACTACATCCCGTTCTTCGACCCGGACAACACGTGGGTGATGGCCATTTCGGTGTCGCTTTTGACGTGGGGTATCTTCTTCGCGCTGACACGCGGCATCAAGCAGGCGGCGGCGATGAACTTGATCACGACGATCGCCAAGCTCGTGCCCATCCTCGCCTTCATCGTGCTCATCGCGTTCGTCGGCTTCAGCTGGGACAAATTCACGCTCGACTTCTGGGGTGAGAACTCCGGCATTCCGCTGTCCGAGCAGCTCCAGGGAATCATGCTGTTCACCGTGTGGGTCTTCATCGGCATTGAGGGCGCGTCGGTGTACTCCAAGCAGGCCCGCTCCCGCCAGGACGTTGGCCGGGCGACCGTGATCGGCTTTCTGTCGGTGCTGGCGCTGCTGGTAGCGGTGTCGACGCTGTCGTACGGCGTGCTCACCCGCGAGGAACTCGCCGCGCTGCCGGACAACTCGATGGGCGCAGTGCTCGAAGCTGCAGTCGGCCCGTGGGGTGGTGTGCTCATCTCCATCGGCCTGTGCTTGTCGGTGCTCGGCGCCTACATCTCGTGGCAGATGCTGTGCGCGGAACCGATCGTCATGATGGCCACGGACGGCCTACTGCCGAAGCGCCTGGCCACCACAAACGCCTCGGGCGCGCCGTACATCGCACAGTTGATCTCCACGGCGGTGGTGCAGTTCTGCGTCATCCTCTTCTTCGCCAACGAGACGTCCTACAACGCGATGGTGCAGCTAGCCACGATCATGTACTTGCTGCCGTACATCTTCTCGACGCTGTACCTCATTCTGCTAGCGGTGCGCGGCAAGGGGCTGACACACCCGCACGCCGGAAAGCTTTTCGACGACTCCGGCCCCGAAGTCTCCGCAGCCGACAACCGCCGGCACCTCGCCATCGGAATTATCGGCTTCATCTACTCACTGTGGCTGATTTACGCAGCTGACCCGGTGTACGTCCTATTCGGTGCGTTGGCCGTCATCCCGGGCCTCATCGCCTACGTGTGGACGCGCCTAGCCGTGAAGGAAAAGCCGTTCAACACCTTCGAATGGGTCGTGGTGGCGCTCATTGCAGTCGGTGCTGTCTTCGCCGTGATCGGTCTGGTCAACGGCTCGCTTGTTCTCGAGTAAGTTTCAGGACGAAGTCGGAGGAGACGGCGACGAACTCGTCGTTGAGCTCGTGGCCGGTCTCCACAAGCACGAGGTTATCCGGGATTTCCTCCCGGGTGGCCAGGGCGACGGCGAGCTGCAGCATTTCCTCCGGCTCAGCAATGAGGCGAAGTTTCTCCGCGCTGGTTTGACGCGCAAACCATAACGCCGCTTCCACGACGTCCTCGACGTCTGCACAGTCCTCGCCGCCCAGCGGGCCGACAGTCACGGCGACCGCATTCATCGTTCTAAGCACACACTCACCGTAACGCCGGGGGCTGAACGCGAGCTGTGGCCCGCTACGCGATCTGCTGGTAAATCAAATAGCCAGAAAGCACCACCACGAGGGCCAGCAAGGCGTAGCGGACCAGCCGCGCCCCGCCACCGAGGACGGTGCGGGCACCGATCTGCGCGCCGACGATATTCGCGGCCGCTAAGGCGAGCGCAAGCGGCCAGTCCACGAACCCGGCCGAGATGAACACCACCAGCGCACCCACGTTGGTGGCGGTGTTGACCACCTTCGCCATCGCGGCCGAGCGCAGAAAGTCTTGGGCGAACAACGCCGTGAAACCCATGATGAGGAACATGCCGGTGCCGGGGCCGAAAATGCCGTCGTAAAACCCAATTGCCGCCACCAGGCACGCGCCCAACACGACGCGGCGGCGCGTCAAGATCGGGTTCGCCGACGCCGTCCCGAACGACGGGTTGAATGCCACGAACACCCCCACGGTCAGAAGAAGGGTGATGATGAGGGGGCGGAGGATGGAAGCGTCGATAAGCGAAGCGAACGCCGCGCCGCAGGCTGCGAGTAACCCCGCGATGAGCGCGTAACCCCAGATATGCCGCGACGCGCCTACGCGACGGACCAGCGTGACCGCCGCCGAGCCCGTGCCGGAGACTGATGCGATCTTGTTCGTCGCCAACACCGCCGCCGGCGAAAGCGACGTGCCGGCCATGAGCGCCGGAATGAGAATCAGCCCTCCCCCGCCGATGACCGCGTCCACCCAGCCCGCGAGCGCAGCGGCGAGAACAAGGAGGACAGTCACGGGGAGTAGCATAGCCCGACGTGAAGCAGTGGCAGCGGTGGATGATCGTCGCCCCGGCGTCGGTGGCGTTGGGGCTTGCGCTGTCGCGTTTCAACGTGCCGGCGGCGTGGATCCTCGCCGCGATCATCATCTCCGGGATCTCCGCGCTGGGCACAGGCCGCGAACTGCACGTGAACAAGCAGTTCTACGCGTTCTGCCGCGGAATCATCGGCGTTCTCGCCGCAGTGCCGCTGGCCGGGGTGCCGCCGCGCGAACTGCTGCACTACCTGGTTCCGGGGTTGGTATCGGCGGCGGTGATCGTGGGCATCGGGTTCTTCGGCGGGCTCTCACTGGCCGGATACTCCCGCGGGCGGGTCAGCCGCGAAACAGGCGTGCTGTCCATGCTGTCCGGTGGGGCGTCGATCATGCCGGCGCTGGCGAGCGAGCTTGGTGCCGACATGCGCTACGTCGCCCTGACCCAGTACCTGCGGCTGCTCGCGGTGTCGATGACGCTGCCGCTCGTCGCCTCCCTGCTGGTCACGCCCGGGGCGGACCATTCCGCGGGCGCGAGCGGGCAGTGGTGGATGTGGCTGCTCATCCCGGCGGTCTCGGTGGTGGGCAACCGGCTCGGCTCCTGGGCGCGGTTGCCCGCGGCGAGCGTGTTCGGCCCGCTCATTCTCACCGCCGTGCTGGCGGCTGTGTTGCCGGTGCCGATCGTCCCGCCCGAGCCGCTGGCCGTGATGGCGTTCATGTCCGTCGGGTGGATCTGCGGCGGCGGCCTGGACGTGCCCGGCCTGAAACGCTTCGCGCAATTGCTGCCCGCCACCATCACGTTCATCGTGGTGGTCATGGCATCCTGCGCAGCCATGGGGTGGGTCGTCTCGCTCTGGCTCGGGATCACCTATTTCGAGGGCTACTTAGCGACGAGCCCCGGCGCCCTCGAAACCGTCCTCGCCCTGTCCAGCGAAGGCGGCGGCGGGCCGGCTGTGGTGTCATTGCAGCTGATCAGGTTGATCTGCATTCTCGTCTTCGCGGCAGCGCTGCCGAAGATCCTCCGGCGGCTGCCGCGGCGCTAACTGGCCGGCCGAGTGGTTAGTGCCCCAGCACCTGGTGGGCCAACATGTCCATCGGCATAGAACCCAGGCGCAGCGCCTTGTCGTGGAACTCGAGCAGTGTCATCCCCTTCTCACAGGCCTTTTCGCGCAGGTCCATCCAGTCGCGGTAACCGAGCGCGTAGGAGGTGGCTTGTGCCGGCCATCCCATGTAGCGGTCGAGCTCGAAAGTGAGGTTCAGCTCGTTCATGGCGGTGTTGTCGCGCAGGAACGCCTTGGCGTAGGACACGTCCCAGTTGCCGACACCGTCCGGGGTCTTCTTGTGCAGGTGCACACCAATGTCGACAGCGACGCGGGCCAGGCGCAGACGCAGAGAATCAAGCAGACCCATGCGGTAACCGGGGTCCTCGAAAAAGCCGAGCTCGTCCATCATGCGCTCCGCGTAGACAGCCCAGCCCTCACCGTGGGCGGCGTTCCAGTTCAAGGTGCGGCGCCACAGATTGAGGGTGTTGCGCTGCGTCATGGCAATCCCCTGCTGCACATGGTGGCCGGGCACGCCCTCGTGGCAGATGCGGGCCAGCTGCTGCCAGGCGTGGAAGCACTCTTGACCTTCCGGCACCGACCAGGACAGGATGCCGGGGCGCAACAGGTCCTCTGACGGAGGGGTGTAGCGCAGGCCGCCGCCGAGGTTCTCGTCGACGCGGCAGTCAAGCGTCTTGATCTCCTCTGGCAGGGTGAACATCGTGCCGTCGAGCTGGGAGATCAGCCGGTCGCTCATCGCCTGCATCCAATCGACCAGAGCAACGTCGTCGTTGACGGTGTAGTCGGGGTCTTCGTCGAGACGTCGATAAGCGCTGCGCGCCGTGCACTCGCCGTACAGTTCGTCCGCAACCTTCTGCTGGCGTTCGACCAGCTCAGCGAGGGTCTCCAGCGACCAGTCGTACGCCTCGTCCAAGTCAACGGTGCGGCCGAGGAAAAACTGGGAGAACAGCTCGTAGCGCTCGCGGCCCACCGCGTCGGTGTGCGCGGCCAGCGGGGCGAGCTCCAAAGAGAGCCAGTCCGCCATCTCCGCGAACGCCTCCTTCGCCTGGCGCACCGGCTCGGCATCAGCCTCGAGGCCGAGCTCCTCGAACATCGAGCCGTCTTCGGCCAGCGCCTCGCACTGGCTAATCACGGCGTCGATCTGGCGCTGGGAGGCGACATCACCCTGGCTCGCCGCCTCCGCCAAGGACTCGCGGTAGCCCGCCAGCGAGTAACGCACCTGGCCCAGGCGGGAGGCGATGTTGTCGAAGTCCTCATCTGTCACCTTCGGCATGATGGTGAAGGCGTTGCGGATGACCTGCACCGGCGAGGTAATATTGTTGAGCATCCGCAGGTCCTCCCCGCGGTGGTGCAACTCCAGCTCGACGGCCATCCGGTCGCGCAAGATAGCGCCGGTGACGTAATCGACTCCATCGAAATCATCGTCATCGTCGGAGTCGTCGGTGCCGTCGTTCAGCGCGTCGACGTCGGCGATCAAGTCGCGGATGCGGTCAGCAATGGCGTGCCAGTGCTCGGGGCTGAAGTCCTGCAACCCGTGGTCGTGACCGGGAATGCCGATCTCGGTGGCCACCGTAGGTGAAAGCTCCGCGAGGTCGTAGACGAAGTCTTCACACGTCGCGTCGAGGAGCGAGGGTTGGCGGTCGCTGCCCGCAGAACCAACCGAGATGGATGAACTCATAGACGCAGAGTCTAACCCTTCAAGGCACTTTGCACGTAACGGTACAGTGGGGCCCATGGACGGACTCGAATATGCACGTCAGCTTGTCGGGGACGCGAAACGGGTGGAAGTCTTCACCGGTGCTGGCATGTCCGCCGACAGTGGCATCGCCACCTACCGCGATGCCGTTACGGGGGTGTGGGAAAACGTCGACCCGCAGGCAATGGCCTCGATCGACGCCTGGGCGCGCGACCCTGAACCCATGTGGGCCTGGTACCTCTGGCGCGCCCGCCTGGCCAGCCGGGCCGAACCGAACGCCGGGCACCTCGCTATCGCTGAATGGGGCCGCCGCGAGGGAGTGCGGGTCACTGTGACCACGCAGAACATCGATAATCTGCATGAACGCGCCGTGCTTGTCAACAGCACCCCTGACGGCCCAAACAACCCGGACGATATCGTGCACCTGCACGGCTCCCTGTTCGAGTTCCGCTGCTCCATGTGTTCGCGGCCGTATAAGGGGGAAATTGAGCTGCCGGAAGAGCCCGTCGAAAAGCTCACGCCTCCTTCGTGCCCGCTGTGCGGGAACCTGGTGCGTCCGGGGGTGGTGTGGTTCGGTGAGCCGTTGCCCCCGAAGGAGTGGGACGAGGCGGAGCGGCGCATGGTTGAGGCGGACTTGGTCGTCATCGTGGGCACATCCGGGGTGGTGTTTCCGGCGGCCGGGTTACCGCTGCTCGCACATGAATTGGGGACTCCCATTATTGAGGTCACCCCAATGCATACCGAGCTGTCTAGAATTTCAAATGTAACTTTGGTTGACACGGCAGCAAAAGCCCTGCCAGAGCTGTTACGGGGGCCTCGATTAGACTAGCCGGTCTAGTTCCGTTCTATGATGGAAACTATGAAATCCTCGTGGTCCGCGTTCTCGCGCCCCCACAACCCGACGGCGAAATGCTTGCACATGGTGCGGTTGAGTCCTGTGACGTCCCGCAGTGAGCTCGTCACGGCGACGGGGCTGTCTCAGCCGACCGTCACGCGCGCCATCGCGGCGCTCATGAGCGCCGGGTATGTGACAGAGCGGGCGGACCTATCGAAGTCGAAAGGTCGCGGCCGCCCGATCATTCCGCTCGAGCTGAGCGACACGCACCCCGTCCACGCCGGAATTTCGGTAGGTACGGCGGCCACGTACATCGCGCTGTTCGACATCAAAGGCCGCACAATCCGCGACACAGACGTGGAGATCGATGTCGCCGGCGTCAGCCAGGACGATTTCATCCAGCACATCATGGCGGGGCTGAACCGGCTCATGGCGGATCTGGGCCGCCCGCTGGCCACCGTCGGGGTGACCACGTCCGGCTCAGTCAGCCCGCAAGGCGCGGTCACGGCGCCGAACCTCGGCTGGCACGATGCTCCGTTCGCGGCCCAGCTGCGCGAACAGTTCTCCGTCCCGGTCACCGTGACCTCGGCCGTCGCTGCCATTATCGGCTCCGAAATCCAGTCTGACCAGCACCCGGGCAGCGGCTCCATCATGGCGATTTTCGCGGACGACTCGATCGGCGCTGCCGTCACCGAAGACAAAGGTGTGCTGCCCATCGCGGTCGACCGCGAGGACCTGACCACGCACGGGCTGCTCGAGCGCATTGAGGAGCCCACCAGCTCGCTTATCGACGCTGTATCCCACGCCTCGTCCAACTCCTCCACCCGACAGACCCTCGACGAGAGGGCTGAGGAGCTGGGCGCCGTCGCGGCGGACTTGATGGCGCAGCATGACGCCTCCACGTTGGTCGTCGCTGGCAGCGCGTTTATCGACGACCCCCACGCCCCCGCCGTCTTCGCCCGCACCGTCCGGGCGAACCTGCCGGATGGGGCGGCCGCCAGCTTGCGGATGATCCCCACGCACCGCGAAATGGTGCGCGACATCGCCCGCGCGGTCGCGCTAGACCTCGTGCTCCGTGAGCCCCTCAGCGTGACGACGGCCTAGGTCCGCGTACATGGCGGCGTGATTGACCAGCCCGGCCTTTTCGTCGTCGGAAAGCTCGCGGCGCACTTTCGCTGGAACTCCCGCGGCGAGCGAGCCGTCGGGAATTTCTGCCCCTTCGAGCACGACAGCGCCGCCGCCGATGATGCAGCCTGAGCCGATCTTCGAGTAGGCCAGCACCGTCGCCCCCATGCCGACCATCGTGCCGTTTCCGACTTCTTCACCGTGAACCATGGCCATGTGGCCGACAGTGACATCGTCGCCGAGCACGGTCGTTGTGCCGGTCTGGACGTGAATGACGCTGTTGTCCTGGACGTTCGTGCGGGCACCGATGCGGATGCCGCCAACGTCACCGCGGATGACCACGCCCGGGAAGATCGCCGCGTCCTCCCCGATCACCACGTCGCCGATGATGGTCGCCTCCGGCGCCACGAACGCCGATTCAGCGATGACCGGTGTTTTGCCCTCGAAGCTGTAGATCATGCTCCTCCACTGTAGTAACAGTGGAGCCGTCAGCGCCTGCGCCTGCGTCTGCGTCTGCGTCCGCCTCTGCGCCTGCGGAGCGAGTCGCGGCACGGTCGGCGGGTGCGCGGCCGTAGCGCTTTTCCTGCAACAGGTAGTACCCCACCGTGCCGAGCATCATGATCAGTGCCCCAGCAACGTAGCGGAGCATGTGGAAGCGTTCAGACAGTTGCAGCGGCGTGGAGCTTTCGTCCGCGAGCCACCCCGTTGCCACGTTCGTTGCGCAGTACGGCAGGATGACCAGCAACAACGCCGCAACCGAGAGCACGCCCGCGGCCTGCCAGCGCACCGGATTGTTCTGCGCGTAACCGGCGCCGGCACGGTTGGCTGCGACGAACACAGCGATGCCGAACGGCACGAGCCACACCCAGTGGTGGTACCAGCTGAACGGGGACACCATGCACGCTCCGATGCCGGTCAGTCCGACTGCCGCCGGGATGTTGTCGTGCTTGACGCACAGCCACAACGCCCAGATGAGCAGGACCATCATGGCGACGACGATCGCCGCCCACACCGCGGTGGAATCTACCCCGTAAACGCGGATCAGGATGGAGCGCAGCGACTGCGCCCCCGGGTTGGTGTGCACGCCGACGCGCTCGGAATCGAACGCCGCCCGCGTCCAGAACACGTGCGCATCAGGGACGGTGAGGTACCCGACGACAACTGTGACCAGGAACGTGACAAAGCTGATCAGGGCATCGAGCCAACGCCGTTGCACAAGAAACAGCAGTCCGAAAAACGCCGGGGTGAGCTTGATGCCCGCGGCCAGGCCCACACCGATGCCCGGTAGGCGGTACTTGGTCGGCAGGAAGTCGAGGCAGACCAGCACCATGAGCATGACATTGATCTGCCCCCAGAACATCGTCGCATGCAGTGGTTCGGCCATCAGCACGAACGTGGCGGTCAACAGCGGGATGAGCACAGCGTGCAGCGGAGTGACCTGCACCTTCAACCGTTTCAGGCAGGCCCAGATGACCCACCCGATACCAATGAGGGTGCCAATGTGCCAGAGCATGGTCACTGTCTCATCGCGCAGCAGGCTCAACCCCGCGAACAGCATGGCGGAAAACGGCGGATAGGTGAACGGAAGGTCGTCATAGATCGGGGCGTCGTAGACATTGACCCCGTCGAGCACCCGCTCGCCACCGCGGAGGTAAATCCACAAATCCAGTGGAATATCTGTTTCGAAGACACTTGTGCCTTCGAGATGATTGGCCCAGTAACGGTACAGGGCGAAAACAATCACCACGATGAGTGTCACGGCGATGCTTACCCGCCCAGCCAGCTGTTTCACGGTTGAAACGCTACTTGCCCTCGTCGCATAAACCGTGGATTATCTACGCGAGTCCCGAAAAGTCACCACATTTTGAGGGCTGATTCACAGATTCGCCGCACAACCGGCCCGCACTCTGGCCGCACCTAGAGCCCGAGCTCATCCAAAATGCTGTCCAGCGCGTCGCCGACATTGCTGCGCCACAATGTGGTCACCTTCTGATCGGCCCGGCCGGGACCACCGTTGACCACCGCGACCGGCTTCTCCTGCGCGCGTGCGTCAAGCACGAGGCGGTACCCGCTCATCACGGCTAAGGACGTCCCCACCGCAATGAGCGATGTCGACTCCGCCAGCCACTGCCCCGCCTCGGCGCGGCGCTGCCGCGGAACATTCTCCCCGAAGTAGACCACGTCCGGTTTGAGCCGCTGGCCCCCGCAGGCCTCGCACGTCAACATGGTGAACCGCTCCACCGCAGAATCGGGCAACTCCACGTCACCGTCGGGGTTGATCATGCCCTCAGTCACGGTGACGGATTCGAAGTAGCCGGGATTGGCGGCGTCGAGGCGGGCGTCGAAAAGCGTGCGTGTTTCGCGGCGGCCGCAATCGAGGCACACGACGTGCTCCATGTCGCCATGCAGCGCAATGACATTCTGGGAGCCCGCCTCGAGGTGCAGCCCATCGACGTTTTGCGTGACAATGCCGCGGATCAACCCGGCGCGCTCCAGCTCCACTAGCGCGAAATGGGCGCGGTTGGGGTGAGCGGCGCGCATGTAGCGCATGCCCACGAAGGCGCGGGCCCAGTAGCGGCGCACCGCAGCCGGCGAATGGGCGAATTCCTGGTACGTCATCGGGCGGCCCTTGGACAACCGGCCGCCGGGCGAACGGTAGTCGGGAATGCCGGACTCCGTGGACATGCCGGCGCCGGTGAGGATGAGGGCGGGACCGCGGTTGAGCATGCGGGCAATCTCCGCGAGTGCCTGCTCGGGCGGAGTTGGCTGCGCTGTTTCATGCACAACGCGCTCGATGGAGCGGATCGCGCTGCGGTGAGCGAGCTCGACAGCAGGGTCGTTGAACTCCGGGTCGTGAAACCTCACCGGAACGGGACCTCACCCTGCGCACGGCGCAGTTTGCGGGTACGCAGGCGCTCAGGGTGCTCGGCGAGGCGTTCCATCGCGCGGACAGCGCACATCACGTGGGCTTCCTTCGAGTTGGAGTAGAAGGCCTGCGCCGCAGCCGGCAGCTTCGGCACGGCGTGCAGCGGCAAGTCGGACACAGCGAGCAGTGCGCCGTAGGGAACGCGGTAGCGGTACCCGTTCGCCGCGATGGTGCAAGACTCCATATCCACGGCCACCGCGGTGGAGTGCCGCAACCAATCCCATAGCTCGCGCGGGGTCTGCCACTCCCAGTTGCGGTCGTCCGTGGACAGCACCGTGCCGGTGCGCATGAGGGACTGCTCCTCCTCGCCGTAAATCTTCTTCACCGATTTCTCTAGCGTGCGCTGGATCTCCGGCACGGCGGGAATGGGAAGCTCAGACTTGATGTGGTTCTGCAGCACGTGGTCGCGGCGCTCGTAGGCGTTGCCCAGAATAAGGTCGCCGATGCGCATGCGAGCATCCAAGCCGGCGCAGTGGCCGATCATGATCCAGCACTCGGGGCGCAGAACAGCGAGGCAGTCCGTCACCGTCTTCGCGTTCGACGGGCCCACGCCGATATTGATCATGGTCACGCCCGCGTTATCCTCGGCGGCCAAGTCGAAGCGCGGCATCTGGTAGCGCGAAGCCAAGTCCATGGCCAGTTGGTCGATGTCGGCGACGTCCCCGCGCGTGATCGTGCGCCCGTTCGGCAGAATCAGCGCCGAGTAACGGGTCTCCTCCCCCGCGAGCTGCGACAACCCGAATTTCACGAATTCACGCGTGTGCATCTCGTAGTTGGTGAACAGGATGAACCGCTGCACCGAATCGACCTCGATGCCGGTGTAGTGCTCGATCCGCGCGCACGCGATGTCGAAGCGTTGCGGCCCGAAGTGGAACAGGGGTTTCTCCGGTCCGTGAAAGGCATCCCAGTCGCCGTCGATGATGGCATCGTGGACGTCGTCAAGCGTCGGCCGCGGAATGACGGTGCCGGAACGTGAGCGCCGCGCTTCATTGATGCCTTCGAGCCCGCGGATGTACTCCGGCGGAATGCCCACGTCGGAATAGCCGACGGCGATCTCGCAGTCGTAGTTGATCACCAAGCACTGCAGCTGGTGGCGCAAATAGCGGGCCATTATGTCCGGCCGCGACAGCACCGCCGAGTACACGCCAGCTTCATCGACATAGCCGAACGGCTGCGAGCGGTCGACGGGGTGCCACTCTTTGACCTCCACGGCGATCTTCGGGTACTTCACGCCCTCATAGCGCGCAACGTCACCGGAATCGAGGCTTTCGCGGGCGAGGAGGCACGATGCGCGATACAGCTCAATGAGCTTATCAACGGCTTCCTCAACACTGCCTACGACCTCAAGATCACCCATGTCTGTCAACCCTACTGAAAAGGGGCTACAGTATCAGTCTTGTGAAGCGTCCCACGCCGACTGCGGCACTGCTGTTATCCACGTGTCTCGCTTTCCCGCTAGGGCTTAGTTCCTGCGGAAACAAGCCTGAGGATGCTCCTCCCGTCACGCCCGGACCGGCCCCTGCACCACAGCACCTGGACCTCGACGACATGGCTGAGGCCGTCGCCGCCATCGAGGAAGATACAGGCACCCAGGCAGGCATTTCGCTTTTCGACGGCACCACCGACGCCTCCGCTGGCTCCGTCGGCATGCTACCCGCCTGGTCAACCATCAAAATCCCGATCGCTGTGGTCGCGCAAGACCACTGCTCCTACGACGAGGAAACACTTGCGGAGCTGACATCCGCCTCCATCGAATACTCCGACAACGACGCAGCCTCAAGCCTGTGGTCGTGCTTGGGCTCCGACGACGAAGCCAGCCAGCTCGTCGGCGAAGAGATCGCCAAAGGCGGAATGTCCGTCCAGGTGGGACCGTATTTTGGAACGACCGTGTGGCCCGTTCCCGCCCAGGCCCGCTATGCCCGCCACCTGGCCTCCCTGCCGGAGGACCACCCCGTGATCGACGAGATGCACAAGATCAACCCTGAGCACTCTTACGGCCTCGGGCGCATTGCCGACATGCCCTTCAAGGGCGGCTGGTCTGATGCCGACGACGGCTCCTGGCACTCCCGCCAAATGGGCTTTACCACCATCGGCGACACCACCTACGGCATCGCTATTGCGGCCCGCTCACTTGACGGCTCGGAAGAAGACTGCCAGAACGCGTTGGATAAGCTCGCACAATACATTCTGGAATCCAGTCCGACCGGCACCCTCACCCAAAGCCCGAAGGAGCACTGACACCGCCAATGACAGACCGCACCCCCACCGAGCTGACCGACACCACCGTCGACCTGCTGCAGCAGCTCATCCGCAACGCCTGCGTGAACGACCTAACGGCAGACTCCGGCCAGGAGGTGCGCAACGCCGAAACCCTCGAGGCTTTCTTCGCTGAGGCTCTCGGGGAGGACTCCTCGGTCGTGTCCGTGCGCCGCTTCGAGCCGCACCCGGGCCGCGTCTCCGTCGCCTTCACCATTGAGGGCTCCGACCCGTCCGCCGAGCCGCTCACCCTCCTCGGCCACACCGACGTCGTCCCTGTCGACGAACCGAAGTGGACCAAGGACCCTTTCGGCGCCGAGCTTATCGACGGCCGCATCTACGGCCGCGGTGCCATGGACATGCTCTTCATTACCGCAGCGATGGCCGCCGTCACCCGCGAAGTCGCTATTGAGGCGCAGGCAGGCAACCCGCCGCGCGGCACCCTGACCTTCGTCGGCTGCGCCGATGAGGAAGCCCGTGGCGGCCTGGGTGCCGGCTGGATCTCCCAGAACGAGCCCGAGGCCTTCAGCTGGCGCAACTGCCTGTCCGAGACAGCTGGATCGCACTTGCCGGTGGTTGGCGATGGTGACGCGATCGTTGTCGTCGTCGGTGAGAAAGGCGCAGCTCAGCGCCGCCTGACCGTGCATGGCGACGCAGGCCACGGCTCCGCACCCTACGGCCGCGAGATGACCGTCGGGTTGATCGGCGAAGTGGCGCGCCGGCTGGCCGCGCTCGAGCCCGAGGTCGTTTCCGACGAGTTGTGGCAAGGCTACGTACGCGCGTTCCGCTTCGACCCGGAGACCGAAGCACAACTGCTGCGCGGCGAGAACTACGAGGCCTTGGGCGACCTGGCCCGTTACTCCCACGCGATGAGCCACCTAGCTGTCTCCCCCACCGTGCTGCGCGCTGGCGGCGCCATCAACGTGCTGCCGTCGACCGCCTACCTCGAGCTGGATATCCGCCCGTTGCCGGGACAGACCCAAGAGGAGATCGACGACCTGCTCCGCAGCGCTCTCGGCGACCTTGCTGACCGCGTCACCGTCGAGCACCTCATCACCGAAGACGCCACGGTGTCGCCGACGGAGGGACCGCTCTACGACGCTATCGTCGATACGCTTGACGAGTTCTTCCCCGGCGTCCCCGTCGTACCCACCATCGCCGCCGGGGGCTCCGACCTGCGCTTTGGCCGCCGC
The DNA here is from genome assembly GCF_024454115.1 of Corynebacterium sp. CCUG 65737. Taxonomy (NCBI): domain Bacteria; kingdom Bacillati; phylum Actinomycetota; class Actinomycetes; order Mycobacteriales; family Corynebacteriaceae; genus Corynebacterium; species Corynebacterium sp. CCUG 65737. The sequence continues at coordinate 159,144 of NZ_JAGPZB010000003.1, read as the reverse complement.
CTCGGCGGAGTCGGCTACGGATTCGCGCTGCACGCCCGCGAGCGCAGTTTCGGCGAAGTCCTCGACCAGCTCCACTCCCACGACGAATACATTGACGTGGAAGACGTCGCCCTGACTGCCGCGGCATACCGCTCGTTGGTGCGCAGGTTTGTCGGGGTGGGCGGAGACGTCGCTAAGTAATTTTTTGGCGCAAACTACCTGTACCGTCGCCGCCAGGTGCACTAGATTTGGGGGTTATGACGACGAGCGTGAACAACAACACGACCATCACCATTAAAAACCCCGCCGACGGCACGATCGTGGGCACCACCAACTACTACGGCGCCGACACGGCACTCGAAGCCGTCGAGCGCGCCCGCGCCAAGCAGCCCGAATGGGCCGCCACCGCAGTCAAAGAGCGCAAGAAAGTCATGCTGCGCTACCACGACCTCGTGCTCAAGCACCAAAAGGAACTCCTGGACATCATCCAGGACGAAAACGGCAAAAACCGCCGCGCCGCCTTCGAAGAAGTGCTGGACAACGCGCTGACCGCGCGCCACTACGCCTACCGCGCGGAGAAACTGCTCTCCCCGGACCGCGCGAAGGTCGCCCTGCCAATCGCGACGAAAACGCAGGTGCAGCACGCGCCCGTCGGCGTGGTCGGCATCATCGCGCCCTGGAACTACCCGCTCGTCCTGGCCATTTCTGACGCGATCCCGGCGATCATGGCGGGCAACACCGTCGTGCTCAAGCCGGACTCGTCGACCCCGATGACCTCCCTGCGCGCCGCCGAACTGCTTGCTGAAGCCGGCCTGCCCAAAGATGTGCTGACCGTCGTGCCTGGTTCCGGCCGTGAGGTGGGTCAGGCGCTAGTCAACTCGGTCGACTACCTCATGTTCACCGGCTCCTCCGACACCGGCGCGAAGCTCGCCTCCCAGGCTGGCGAGCGACTCATCGGCTTCTCCGGTGAGCTCGGCGGCAAGAACCCGCTCATCGTCACCTCCGACGCCGACGTGGACAAGGTCGTCTCCGGCGTGCGCCACGCCTGCTTCTCCAACACCGGCCAGCTGTGCATTTCTATCGAGCGCATCTACGTCCACCGCGACGTGGCCGACAAGTTCATCCCGGCGTTTGTGCGCTGCGTCGAGAAGATGCGCATCGGCCCAGGCCACGACTGGGATATCGACATGGGTTCGCTGATTTCTTCCGACCAGGCCGACACCGTCGCTTCGTTCGTTGAGGATGCCGTGTCCAAGGGCGCGGCCGTGGCCACCGGCGGCAAGCGCCTGCCCGACCTCGGTGAGAACTTCTACGCCCCCACCGTGCTGCTCAATGTGCCTGAAGACGCCCGCCTCCACCGCGAAGAGGTCTTCGGCCCCGTCGTCTACATCGAGGTTGTGGACTCGCACGAAGAAGCCATCCGCCGCGCCAACGACACCGAATACGGCCTGAACGCGTCCGTGTGGGGCAAGCCCGCAACTGCCCGCGAGATCGCGAGCCAGCTCGAAGCCGGCACCGTGAACATCAACGAAGGGTACGCCGCAGGCTGGTCCTCCATCGCTGCGCCCATGGGCGGTTGGAAGCGCTCCGGTGTGGGCCGCCGCCACGGTGACGACGGCCTGCTCAAGTTCACCGAAGCTCGCACCGTCGCTGAACAGCGCATCGTCCCCATCGCCGGGCCAGACGGGCTGGCCCCCGAGAAGTGGGCCAACTTGCTCACCATGGCGCTGAAGTACGGGCGCGACGTGCTGCGGTAAGGGGTTTGGGGCCCTGGAGTGAGGCAGGGCCCGCGTGGGCGCGCGGGCGTTCAGCGGCGCCTGCGGAAAAGTTGACAAACTGGATTTCGGTCTAGAAACAAACGCGCTGGTCATAGCCTTTTGGGTGTCTGAACTTGGTTCGAGTTTGTAAACTTTTCCGCACTCCCAGCCGAAGGGAGGGAACCGAACGAACAGTTACCGCAGTCCAACAGGACATGAGAAACCCGCGCTACCCCTCTTCGTTCAGAGACCAACCCCTGCACGCTTTCAATGGGATGGATGTGTCTTCCGCCGTTCGCCGGGGGTTCCGTGAACCCGGCGAGGGCCTGACCGTCTCATCCACCTACGCGATCGATCCAACTCTCGGTCGCCCGCTCGACTTGGCTGAATCGCAGTCGTGGGACCACCCCCGTCGAATTGTTTACCGGGCCCCTGCCGCTGCCCGAGCACTCGCCATGGCATTGGAACGGCCCAATCATTCGATATCCGGGCTCAGCGCACTAGCCGTTTTCGGTCTCCCATTCTTCGCTGACCACTGCGACACGACCCTCGCGGGTCCGGTTCGCACGAAACAGGCGGCCACAGCTTTCACCCCGCACGTTTCTCATCTCAGCGGGACCGTGCCGTGGATCGTGACGTACCGCGGACTTGACGTTCGGATCTCACCGCCCGCGGATGCGGTCGTCGAGGCTATTCGCCATATCCGTTCTGGCCTGCATTCATGGCGGGTCCTGCACGTCGAGGGATTGACAGCGGTTGAGGTGCGGTGCATTCAAGTGCTCGACATGGCTCGTCGTCATCTCGGCGTCAGACTCGAGGATGTTGTCGATGCCGCGGCACGCAGATTAAATAGGCGGTGGCTCGCCATTTTGATTGGCCATTCCAGCCGGTTCGCCGATTCCCCGAAGGAGACCGAGATGCGGTTGCTAAGCGTCGCTGTGTGCAAAGAGCTGCAGGTTTTCCTCGTAGAGCAGCTCCCGCTTTACGACGAATCCCGCCTCATCACCGTCTTCGACCTCGCTCTCCCTGATCTGAAGATTGCCTTGATGTACGACGGTGAGCACCACCTCGAACGGACCCAAAGGGATAAGGACTCGCGCATAGGCATCGAATGCGCTCTCCGCGGATGGCTAGTGATCAGGGTGACAGCAGGCACCCTCGCCGATATCCCGCAACACTTGAGGGATGCCGTGCGTTCGAGAATGGCTGCCTAGAACAGCCGCCGAATCGGCAGGGCCGAGCTAAGTCTCGAGGGCACGGGCTCGACGACAATGGAGCCTGCGGAAAAGTTGACAAACTCGATTTCCGCCTAGCAACAAAGCCTCAGGTCAGGGCGTTTTCGCGATACGGATCGATCCCTAGTTTGTCAACTTTTCCGCAAGGGCAAGCTACGAACGCGCTACGGCGTCCACTCGTAAAGGGTCTCCCCAGGCTCACCGGTCTCCCCGTGCTCGCACGCACGGATGCGCACACCGGGGGCCGGCTGCAACCACACGTCGACCTGGAGCTCGGTGGGGCCGGCGGAACCCGAGTCGATGTCAGCATTGGGGCCCGCGCTCACGCGGTAGCTAATGGTCTCATTGGTCTTGTCCAGCACCTCAATGGACGCGCGGGTGAGCCACGGGTGGCGGCGGCGCAGCCCAACGAGGGCTTGGTGCTCGTTGAAGATCCATGAACCCAGCGGCGACAGATCAGAGGGCTCGGCGGGGAGGGCGGGGCGGACGGAGTCGTCGGCGGTCCAGCCTTCCCCGCGGATGCCTTCGAAGCCCTGCTCGTCGCCGTAGTAGATGGAGGGCATGCCGGGCAGTGTCATCAAGATGGCCAGCGCGACGATGGCCTTGTCCTGGCCGATCTTGCTCGAGATGCGGTCAACGTCGTGGTTGCCCACGAAGGTGTTCGCCACCATCGAACCACTCACGGTTGCGTGGCGGGAAAGGGCGTGGTCGAGTTCCCAGAAGTTCTCGTCGTGAAGCGAGCTCCAGATGGCCTTCCACAGTTCGTACTGGGTGACCGAATTGAGAGTGCCGGACGACGCGATCTGCACGTAGTCGCCGTGGATGACCTCGCCCAAAAACAGAGCGTCGGGGTAGTCGGCGCGCACCCGCGCGAGCACGTCGGCCCAGAAGGCGGGTGGCACGGAGTAGGCGACATCGAGACGCCAGCCGGCGATGCCGCGCGCGAGCCAGAACTTCATGATGTCAGCGACCATGTCGCGGACGCGCTCGTCATCGTGGTGGAGGGTAGCCAGCTCGTCGTGGCCTTCCCAGGAAGTCGAGCCTGCCAGACCAGCGGCGACGGCGGGGTGCGTGGCGGCGACATGGTTGAACACGCCGTCGAGCATGACCTTGATGCCGCGTTCGCGACACGCAGACATGAGCCAATCGAAGTCCTCGTTCGTGCCCAGGCGCGCGTCGACGCGGTAGTGGTCGAGGGTGTCGTAGCCATGCCCCACGGACTCGAAAATCGGGGCGAGTAGCAGGCCGTCGCAGCCGAGCTCAATGAGGTAGTCGAGCCACGGTTCAAGCTCACGCAGACGCGGCGCGGCATCGTCGCCGGCGCGGTCGCGGATGGGCGCACCGAGTGCGCCGAGCGGGTAGACGTGCCACCAGATCGTGTTCTCCAGCATGGGACTCCTTTCCTACTGAGCGCCACTCAGTATAGTGGTTTTCATGACACGCACGCGGCTCAGCGTCGCAGAACGACGCCACACGCTTATCGATGTCGCCAGCCCCCTGTTCGCCTCCTCCAGCTACTCCGAGGTATCCACCCAGGACATAGCCCAGGCCGCGGGCGTCTCGGTCGGGTTGATTTTCCACCACTTCGGCTCGAAGGCGGGACTGTACGCGGCTGTGGTTGCCCAGCGGGAAGAGGAGCTGGATGCGGCGGTAGCGGAGGCGGTCGAGGGGCTGCCACCGAATACGTCGACACGCGACAAGGTCCGGGCGGCGGCGGAGGTCTACCTCGATCACGTTGCCGCTCACCCGCTGGCGTGGGCGGCGGTGGTGCGTGGGGATACGCCGCAGGAGGTCCAGTTTGTGAGGATTGAGGGGCGGGATACGGGCGTCGATAAGCTGCGGGCGCTGGTGGGCGCGGACGGTGAACGCGCAGCTGTCGCTGTATCCGGGTTCTTCGGATTCGTGGAGGCTGTGTGCCTCGATTGGGCGGATGCGGGATGCCCGGAGGATGCACGGCGGCCGATCATCGATGCAGCGTTGGGCGCGTTGGAGGGCGCGCTCGGCGACTGGGGTTAGCAGTTTGTAAAGTTTCCTTGACACTCTGAATGGGATTATTTACGGTTAGAAAATGTCGCGCGACATAGATCCACACCCGAACATGGTCCGCCAATGGCGGCGCTGGCACGAGCTTTCGCAAGCCGAGCTTGCCCAACGCGTCGGTGTCTCCCGGCAGACCGTAGCCAACATCGAAAAAGGAAACTATTCCCCTTCGGTTCACCTGGCGCTCGACATTTGCCGCGAACTCGGCAAAACGGTTGAGGAAGTCTTCGGTGACCAGCAAAGGAGCTGACCATGAACATCGGCGACACCATCCTGGCCAAGACAGAGAAGATGCTTGGCGACGAATACGAAACCCGCACTTACCACCAAGCCTCCACCATCGCACTGGCCCTGCTGCCCACCTTCGCGCTGATCGCCGGCGCTATGCTCGCTTGGGTGCTGCCCGGCACACATGCGATGTGGTCGTTGCTCATCGTCATCCCGCTGATCGGGCCGAACCTCATCTTCACGCAATGGTTGAAGTCCCGCGCCGCCCGCCCAGCACCGAAGCTCAAAGACGGGCTGTGGGGGCTGGCAATAGTGAACCTCACGCTGTGCTTTGTCATGCTGTTCGGCATCGCGTACAACGTCTCGGACCCGTCCTTGGCGCGCGGGTTGTACACCGGCGGGATCATCGGCACCGTCTTCGCCGTGATCGCCGTGCCAGCGATGCTGCGCAAACAGCGTGAGCGCGACGAGGAGCGCCTCAACGCGGAACTCGAAGACTAGCTGGGCTCGCTGGGCTCAGCCCCAGCCGCATCTTCTGCCGCGCGTGAATTCCCGGCGCGGCGGTTGATGTACGGCTGGAGGCGCTTACCAATCCGGTCGCGCCAGTCCTGCACCCGCTCCTCATAGTGCCTGTCGTGGGGTTTCAGGCCGCGGTGGGTGACGTGGACGGTGGTGGAGCCGTCCTCTTCGCGGTCAAAGTCGAAGATGATGTCGGAGTCGCGCCAGTCCTCGTCCTCGCCATCCTCGTCGGTGGTTTCGGAGTGCCACACGAGGCGCTCGCCGTCATCGGCCTGCTCGACGGTGAAGTAACCGGTGCCGTCGTCGGACTCGATGGAGAAGGACTCGCCCTTTTCATCGGCATTGCCTTCGACAGAATCTTCGGTGTCCTCCCACCACTGCTTCGGGTCCGACACCACGGTGTAGGCATCCTCCGGGGACACGTTGACGGTGAAGGATTCGGTGAAGTCCTTGATGGATTCGACACGGGTGCCGTCGGAGAATTCGTAGTCCGGCATGGCGGCTTCCGGGTCGTAGACGGCGACTTCATATCCTTCCTCGCGGAACTGGCGCAGCCCTTCTTTGACCAGGCGGCGGCCGGCCATGTTGAACGATGTCACATGGGTGAAGTCGAGGACGAGCTTGTCGCCGACCAGGTGGCGCTCCACCAGGTCGTGGAGGATCGTCTCGGCGGCGGTGAAGTTGATCATGCCCTGCAGCTCGACCACGTTGGTGTCACCCTGGCGGTGCACGGTGCGGATACCCGGCGCGGAGTAGTAATAAGAACCCATCATGTGCAGACCGAGGGTCTCCGACATGCGCTGGAAAATCTCTACACCGCGCACGGAGTTGCCTTCCTCGTTCAGCCGCGGGCTTAACGACGCCGCACCAAGCTGGCCCGGCAGCGTCCCGATCAACCCGCCCGACACACCGGACTTCGCGGGGATACCCACGCGGCTCATCCAGCGGCCCGAACCGTCGTACATGCCGGCAGACGCCATGACGGCCTGTGTGAGCCGGCACGCCCGCGCAGAGAGCACCCTCTCCCCCGTCACCGGCTGCAATCCACCGTTGGCCAATGTCGCCGCCATGATAGCCAGGTCTTTCACGTTCACCATGATCGAGCACTGGCGGATGTAACTGGCCACGACTTCTTCCACGTCGCCCTTGATCATCCCGTACTCGCGGAGCATGTGCCCCAGGGCGAGGTTGCGGTCGGCGCTGGAGAGTTCGGCGCGGGCGAGGTTGTCGTCGAGAAGCAATTCGCGTCCCGCGAGCTTGCTGAATTCGCGCAAAACAACCCCGTCACCGGCGACAAGCTCGTTGACCACGATCGCACCGGCGTTGATCAGCGGGTTGGCGGGACGGTGCGTGTCATCCAGCGACAGCTCATTGAACGCCTCGCCCGACGGTTCCACGCCGACGTACTTATGGACCTCTTCCGGACCGACCATGTCCAGTGAAAGCGCGTACACGAACGGCTTCGAGATGGACTGGATGGAGAATTCATACTCGTCATCCCCCACCGAATACAGGTTGCCGCTGCGGGTGCACAGCGCGAGCGCGAGCTTGTCCGGGTCAGCGTCGCGCAACGTCTCGATGTAGTCGGCGTTGTTGCCCTCTTTGTTGTCGCGCACCTCGTCGAGGATCGCGTTCAAGTAGGTCGGGATGGGGGTCGCAGGCATGCGGCCCAGTGTAACGCCCGAACCCACAAACACGTGAGGTTGTTTCCTCTAGGATACGACCCATGAACGCAGAGCAGAATGCGCAGAAGTACGCCATCGTGACGGGTGCCGCATCCGGCATTGGCAAGGAAGTCGCTCGCCAACTTGCCGACGATGGATGGCACGTCGCCATCACCGACATCAACGCCGATGGACGCGAAAGGTGAGCTTTCCGCCAGTCTTAGGCCTGCAGGTCGTGCTCGACGTCAGCCGGGCTGAGAACGCGGAACGCGAGCGCCGCCAAGGCTGCACCAACCAGCGGCGCGAGAATGTAGAGCCACACGTTGTCCCACGCGAAGTTGCCGTTGACGCACAGCCCAATTGCCACGGCCGGATTGAACCCGCCGCCGGAGATGGGGCCGACAGCGAAGGCACCGGTCATCACGGTGGCACCGATGGCCAGGCCAAAGAAGGAGTTACCGTCGGTCTCTTTGGAGGTGGCCACATTCAGCACGACCCACACGAGGATGAAGGTGAACACGGCCTCTACAACAAAGGCCGGCAGAGACTGGATCTGCGCAGCCTCGACCGGATCAGAGATGACGGCACGGGTCAGCAGGGCGCCAAGGATGCCGCCGACGATCTGAGCAGCCCAGTAGATGAGCATCTCGGTGGCGGTCATAGCACCGCGAATCCAGGCACCGAGGGAGACAGCCGGGTTCACGTGTCCACCGGAGATGTGGCCGGTGGAGTACACCAGCACCATCAGTGCCATACCAATGGCTACGGGCGCGAAGTTGTCGGCAGCGGCGACAGCGGTGATGATGGTGAAGACGAACAGCAGGGTGGCCAGGGCCTCCGCGAGCGCCTTGCGTGCAATATCGTTCATGGAGTTTGTCTTTCTTGCTCGGGACAGGCCCGGCGTTTGGCTACGTGCCGGACACATGACGGAGCAAGCATATACAAAAGGAGAAACCCGCTGTTAATTTAACAGCGGGTCAACCTCGAAGGGTCAGCGACCGTTGGTCACGGGAGAGGCGGACCTGGCAGGGTCCTCCTGTCGATCGGTGGGGGCTAGGTGGGCCGGGTCCAGATCGATCCGGCGTAGCAGCTGGGCGTTCAGGGCCACCACGATGGTCGAGGCAGACATCAAGATCGCGCCCACGGCCGGGGAGAGCACCACCCCGATGGGGGCGAGCACGCCGGCGGCCAGCGGCACGGCGAGGATGTTGTAGCCAGAGGCCCAGATGAGGTTCTGGATCATCTTGCGGTAGCTGGCCTGCGAGAGCTCAATCATCGACAGCACTGCCCGCGGGTCATCACTGGCCAGAACCACTCCGGCGGATTCCATCGCCACATCCGTGCCGGCCCCGATGGCGATACCGACCTCCGCGCGGGTCAGAGCGGGGGCGTCGTTGACACCGTCGCCGACCATGGCCACGCTCAGGCCACGCTCCTGTAACTGGGTGACCTTGGTGTCCTTGTCCTGGGGCAGGACCTCGGCGAAGACCTCATCGATCCCCAGGTCCTGGCCAACCGCCTGGGCCACCTGCTGCGCGTCGCCGGTGATCATCGCGACCTTGACCCCGCGGTCCTGCAGGGCTTTCACGGCGGCGCGGGATTCGGGGCGGACCGTATCCTCGACGGCCAGGGCACCGATGATCTGTCCGTCCTGGACCACGTGGAGGACTCCGGCCCCGCGTTGAGTCCACTCCCCAGTCTGCTCTTCGAGCACACCGGGGTTGGTCAGGTTGAATTCGCGGAGCATGTTCGGCCCGCCGACGAGGATCTCGGAGCCATCAACGGTGGCGCGCACGCCCCGGCCGGAGGCCGCGGTAAAACCGGTGCCGCGCAGCACCATTCGTGAGGCCTCGGGGTGCTCACCCGCGGCGGTAACAATGGCGCGTGCGACGGGGTGCTCGCTGTCAGCCTCGGCCGCCGCCGCAATAGCCAGCAGCTCGCCCTCGGTGATGCCCTCGACAGCTGCGACACCGGTGACACCGTGGGCACCCTCAGTCAGGGTGCCGGTCTTGTCGAACAGGACCACATCGACGGTGCGCATCCGCTCCAGTGCCATCCGATCCTTGATCAACACCCCGGACTTGGCCGCCCGCTCGGTGGAGATCGCAATCACCAACGGAATCGCCAATCCCAGGGCGTGCGGACAAGCGATGACCAGCACCGTGACCGTGCGCACCACGGCATCGTCCGGACTGCCGATGATGGTCCACACCACCGCGGTGATCAGAGCGGAGATCAGCGCGAACCAGAACAACAACGCCGCCGCCCGATCCGCCAGGGCCTGGGCCCGGGAGGAGGACTCCTGGGCGTCGGCAACCATGCGTTGGATCCCGGCCAGAGCGGTGTCCCCGCCGGTAGCCTCCACCCGGATGCGGACGGTGTTGTCGGTGGCCACGGTACCGGCGACCACCTTGTCACCGGTGTCGCGGAAGACAGGTCGGGATTCGCCGGTGATCATCGCCTCGTCGAATTCAGCCGCTCCGTCGATGATCGTGCCATCCGCCGGTACCCGGGCCCCGGCCCTCACCAGCACCACGTCATCGACGCTGAGCTCCGAAATGGCCACGGTGCGGGTGGTCCCGTCGATGACTTTCTCGGCCTCATCCGGCAGCAGGGCAGCCAGCGCGTCAAGCGCGGAGGACGCGGCCCCGAGAGCGCGCATCTCCAGCCAGTGGCCCAGCAGCATGATGGTCACCAGCAGGGCCAGCTCCCACCAGAAGTCCAGGTCAAAACCGCCCAGCCCCAGAGTGGTGACCCAGGAGGCGACAAACGCCACGGTGATGGCCATGGCGATCAGGAGCATCATCCCGGGTTTGCGGGATTTCAGTTCTTTCCATCCGCCTTTGAGGAAAGGCGTTCCGCCGTAGACAAAAATGACGGTGCCGAGAACCGGGGGAATCCAGGATGAGCCCGGGAATTCGGGGAGGTGGTAGCCGAGCAGTTCAGCGACCATCGGGCTGAAAATAACGACGGGAATGGACAGAATCAGCGACCACCAGAAACGCTGCCTGAACATCGCCGTGCTATGGCCGGCGTGTTCGCCGTGACCATGAACGTGGTGGTCTTCGTCCAGGGCGGAGTGCGGGTGATCGTGGGGCATCGCCTGGCCGTGGGTGTCGGCATCTGCGTGGTGTTCGTGGCTGGCATGATCCGGGTGGTGGGTGTGGTCTGTTTCCGGAGTGGGGTGATCACCATGGTGATCGCCGGAATGGTGGAGAGTGCTCATGGCGTTCCTTCCGCTCAACCCGGTCGGGGTCGAGATGATGGGTAAAACTGATCAGGATAAGACGGTGTAGCCGGCCTCCTCGATGGCCCGGCGAACCATCTCCGGAGGTACGACACCGGTGACCGTGACGGTGGAAACACCACCAGCAGCGAGATCAATCTGGACGTCGTCGACCTGGGGGAGGGCCTGAAGGGCCTGGGTCACGCTTTTCGCGCAGTGCCCGCAGGTCAGGCCGGTGACATAGTAGCTAGGGGAGGCCCCTCCTGCTGAGGAATCGCTGGCGGCAGGGGTGGAGGCGGTGTCGGCACGTGAGGCAGGTCCGCAACAGCTGCAGCCGTGGGAGACCATCGGCAAGAGGCGGGGCGGCGAGGTGATCATGGGAAAGCTCCTACGGGTCGGTGGGATGCGGTAACGCTCGCTAGCATATACCCCCCCGGGGTACATTTTCAAGGGGTGGAGGGCACGGCCCTCACGGGGCAGGGTGTGGTCACCGAGCAGCCTCCTCACTGTCGGGAGGGGACAGCGGGAGGCGGAGGGTGAACACCGCTCCGTGACCGGCTCCGGGTGAGGTGGCGGTTAAGGTGCCGCCGTGAGCTTCGATCAGAGCACGGGAGATGGTCAGGCCGATGCCGGCCCCACCCTTGTCCCGGCTCCGGGCGGCATCCCCCCGGTAGAAGCGTTCGAAGATGTGCTCGAGCTGGTCGGGCGGGATGCCGTCGCCGGTGTCGGTGATATCAATGAGCGTGGCGGAAGCCCCCTGTTGGCGGACGATGACCTGGACCCGTCCACCGGTTGGGGTGTGCCGCAGGGCGTTGGACAGCAGGTTGCCCATCACCTGGCCGAAGCGTTGCCGGTCCACCATTACCCGGGCGGTGTCGTGGCCAGCCTCGATGTGTAGACCGACGCCTTTGTCGGCGTAGGCTTCCCCCGCGGCGGCGGCCGCGACGTGGAGCAGTTCATCGAGTCCTTCCTCGGCTAGGTCCAGATCAATGCGGTCTTCCTGGGCCCGGGAGACATCGTCGATATCCTCGATCAGCCGGGTCAAGCGGGTGAGTTGGTCGGACATGATCCGGTGGGTGGACAGGTCCCAGTCCACGACACCGTCCTGGAGGCCATCGAAGTAGACCGCGAGGACCGACAAGGGGGTGCCCATTTCGTGGGCCAGGTCCGAGAGCATTTGGCGGCGGACCTGTTCGGTGTGTTCCATCCGATTAGCCATGGTGTTGAAGGCTTGTGCCAGCGTGCTCACCTCCGGGCCGGCGTTCCCCGCGGGGACGCGTACCCGGTAGTTGCCACCGGCGACGGAGGCGGCCGCGCGCGTCAGGCCCTGCAGGGGAGTGCGCAGCCGACGAGACAACCACAGGCTGGCCAGTAGGGTGCTGATCAATGCGGTGGGCAGGGCCACGGCCAGGGTGATCAGGTTGGCGTCCCGGTAGGCCTGCTCGGCGTGAAACAACTCCAGCGAGGGATCTTCCCGGCCGATCATCAGCATATGGTCGTGGAACAGGGCCGGGCCTACGATTGTGGCTACGGTCGCGGCCACCAACAGGCTGATCACCACGACCGCCACCTGGGCGGCCAGGAAGCGGAAGGTCAGGCCGGGTCCGTGCTTCATGGTTGCCCCACCCGGTAGCCCACTCCACGCACGGTTTCGATGAAGCCCCGCCCCCGGGTATCGGTGCCGAGCTTGCGGCGCAGGTTGCCGATGTGGACATCGACGATGCGCTCGTCCCCCACCCAGGTGGTGTCCCAGACCTCGGTGACCAGGTCGTGGCGGGTGAGCACCTGGCCTGGGCGCAGGGCCAGGGTGACCAGCAGCTCGAACTCCGTGCGGGTGAGATCCACGACCACCTCCCCCACCTGCACCTTGTGGGCGGCGGGGTCAATGGTGAGCTCACCGACGACAAACGGGGCGGTAACCTGCGGCGGGATGGTGCTGGTGCGGGGGCGGCGTAGCACCGCATGCACCCGGGTCACCAGTTCCCGGATGCCGAAGGGTTTGGTGATGTAGTCATCGGCCCCCAGGGTCAAACCGGTGATCTTGTCGTCCTCGGTGCCGCGGGCGGTGAGCATGAGAATGTAGCAGTCCGAGAAGGTGCGGATCCGTCCGCACACCTCTAGACCGTCGAGTTCGGGCAGACCCAGATCCAACACAACAACATCGGGGGAAAAGCGACGGGCCTCGTCCACGGCCTGAGTTCCCGTGTAGGCCTGACGAGCCTCGAAGCCTGCCCGGATGAGGTAGGTGGCCACCATCTGGGCCAGGGGTTGTTCATCGTCGACCACCAGCACCCGCCCCGGGGGCGTGGCGATGGTCAGTGCGCGGTCATCCATAGGATCCAGTATGGTCCCGGCCAGGGGTGATGCCATCCTCGCTCGGTGCTCGCCGAGGACATCTTCATTAAATCTTCAAAAACAACCCCTGGATCGCTCTCGTTTCTGTGTCCCCTCACAGACCAAGAATGTTGCCTTCACCGGTGGGGGAAGCAGGTGCTACCAGGGGTTGGGCGCCCCGCGCCAGATACCGGGGGCGGGGTAGCAGGACAGCAACCCGTGGTGGGGCGGGCCAGTTCAGGTGTGACCCAGCCCACCGATCGCGCCCCCTTTTCACCGTATTTCAAGGCTGCGAGCAGGGTTTTTGGTTTTCCGGCCGGCCGGCGGACGTGCTAGAGAAAGATGAAGCACCGACGCATAAGCGGTGCCCTATCACGGTCTAACCACGACCCAAGGAGATTGACGTGAAACGAGCAGCGATCGCAGCCGCCGCCCTCGCCCTGACCCTCACCGGATGCTCAGCCCCCGACTCGGAGCCCGCTGTCACCGCGGAAGTGAGCCAGGATAAGTTCTTGACCGCCCACGGTCTGGCCGCCATGGACGCGGTGGAGATCATTGATCACCTCGACCGGCAGAAGGTCACTGAGCGTCCTACGGATCTGATCGCCTCAGTGCGTGCCAATGAACTGCTGCTCTCGGATGAGAACCAGGAGGTGGCTCTCGACCTGCCCCAGGACCTGACCTACGTCTCGATTGCCCCATATGTGACCCAGACCCATGACTGCTTTTACCACAGTCTGACCACCTGCCTGGGTGAACTGCGCAATGCGCCCGTCCAGGTCACGGTCACCGATGAGACCACCGGGGAGGTCCTGATCGACGAGCAAACCACCACGTTCGACAACGGGTTTATTGGCTTCTGGCTTCCCGATGATGCCACCGGCCTGATTGAGGTCAGCTACCAGGGGCGTACCGGCACCACGGAGTTTTCCACCACCGCTGACGGCGCAACGTGTGTCACAGACCTGCGCCTGACGTGATGGCTCAGCAGGGTCCTCACCTGCGCCTGTCTCCCGTATCACTGAAATCTTACACCATGGAAGGTTAAATCATGACGAACGCGTTTTCCCGACGACAGTTTCTGCTCGGCGGGCTCGTCCTCGCCGGCACCGGGGCCCTGGTCGCCTGCGGACAGGGCAACAGCACCTCGGCCCCTGCCGCGTCCTCCTCGTCGTCATCCTCCTACCCGACTCCCCCGAATCTTCCCGCGCCTTCCGTCCGCAAGACGCTGACCGCGCGGCCCATGTCGATCGATATCGGCGGCATCGAAGCCAAGACGTGGGGATATGTCTCTGACACCGGGGATGCGGCCATTGAGGCCACCGCCGGCGACGTCCTCCAGGTCGATATCACCAATGAACTGCCTGAGAGCACCTCCATCCACTGGCATGGCATCGCACTCCACAACGCAGCCGACGGTGTGCCCGGCATGACCCAGCCTCCCATTGAGCCTGGTCAGTCGTTTTCCTATGTGTTCGAAACCCCCCATGGAGGAACCTACTTCTACCACTCCCACAGCGGCCTACAACTCGACCGGGGTCTGCACGCCCCTCTGATCGTCCGCGACCCGGACGACGCAGAGGATCAGGACGTCGAATGGACCATCGTGCTCGACGACTGGCTGGACGGCATCGACGGCAGCAGTCCCGAAGATCAGCTGACCATGTTGACGGGGATGGACATGGGCGGACACGGAAACATGGACATGGGTGGCCACGGCGGGATGGATATGGGTGGTGAGGGGGGCATGATGGCCCACGGCACGCCCGATCTGGCTCTGGGTGGAGATGCCGGTGATGTCATGTATCCGCACTACCTCATCAACGGACGCATTCCCCGGGCGCACCGAACGTTTAATGCCCGACCGGGGGATAAAGCCCGCCTGAGGTTCATCAACGCGGGCGCTGACACCATCTTCAAGGTGGCTCTCGGTGGCCACCGTATGACCGTCACCCACACCGACGGCTTCCCTGTCCAGCCCTGGGAGACCGAATCGATCTACCTGTCGATGGGCGAGCGTGTCGACGTCGAGGTCATCCTCGGCGACGGCATCTTCCCGCTCACGGCTTTGGCGGTGGGTAAGGACGACCGCGCCTTCGCCGTCATCCGCACCGCCGGCGGCCAGGCCCCCCGCCCCGATGTCGACTTCCCCGAGTTGTCGTCCACCGGACTGCTTCTGTCCTCCCTGAAGCCAGCAGACCGTGCACTCCTGCCCGAGGGCACACCAGACCGAGAAGTCAGCATCGACCTGGGCGGGCAGATGATGCCGTATGAATGGAGCATTCTCACCGACGGCCAATCCTCCTCCGCGACCGTGCAGGAGGGCCAGCGCCTGCGGATGGTCATGCGCAACAGGACCATGATGCCCCACCCCATGCACATCCACGGACACACGTGGGCGCTGCCCGGCAGCGGCGGGCTACGCAAGGACACCGTCCTTCTCCGCCACGGTGAAACCATGATCGCCGACCTGATCGCTGACAACCCCGGTGAGTGGGCATTTCACTGCCATAACGCCTATCACTTGGAAACCGGGATGATGAGTTCCCTGCGGTACGCCTAACCCCACAGCATGGTCGGTCGCTGGGGTGAGCTGGGTCGCTGCAGACCACCCACCGGGCAGCACGATGACCTTCCTCGGTGTTGTGGTCTTCCGGGACAACCAGAACACCGTCTTCTTCCCCACCGCCCCGGAATAAGGAGATCTAATCCATGCCGAGCACACCCCGCAGAGCCGCCATCGCGGTTGCCGCGGTGCTCACCGCCGTGACCCTGACGGCCTGTTCCTCAGGCGACGGCGCCCGAAACGCCGTCGCCGTCGGGGGCACCTTCCAGTTCCACTCACCAGGAGGCCAAACCGAGATTATCTACGCAAAGGAGGAACGTGCCCCGCTGCCGGACTTCTCCGGCCCGTCGCTGATGGAGGAGGGTGAGGAGATCAGCCTGTCTGATTTTGACGGCGAGGTCGTCGTCCTCAACGCTTGGGACCAGTGGTGTGCACCGTGTCGGGCGGAAGTCGATGACCTGCAGCTTGTCCACGCAGATCATGGAGATGTACTCGTACATATTTCCCAGCGGCTGCGCATCTGGCAGCCGAAGGGTGCGGAGCGTGGCTTCTTCGGTGCTGTGGCCAAGCCGCTGCCGAGTGCGAAAAAGCTTGACGCCCTGGCCTACAAGTCCGCCATCATTACGTTGCCCGTACTGGGGTTGGGCATTGTTCTGGGTGCGATCTGGGCGGAGGCCTCGTGGGGCCGGTTTTGAGGATGGGATCCGAAGGAGACCGCATCCTTTATCTCCTGGGTGCTCTATGCCGCCTACCTGCATGCCCGTGCCACGGCCGGGTGGCTCGATCACAAGGCCGCGTGGATCAATATCCTGGCCCCGGCCACGATAATCTTCAACCTGTTGTTCATCAACCTGGTCGTCTCCGGCCTGCACTCCTACGCCGGCCTGAACTAAATCCGGATTCGTCAACGCTTTGCCGGACCCCCAGATCCACTGGGAAAGTACTGAAAGTTGCTGTCACATGACTCGAAGGATTGGGCATATATTCACAACTGAGCAACAACCCGAAAAAGGCCGTGATCTCCGATGAAGGCTAGTACTGCAGCAGACGTGACAGTCTCACGTCTTTCCCGGGGGATAGCCGGCGATAACTGGCGCAGATTGGCCGGTCCCACCGCGCTCATGATGGGAGCTGCGGTGGTCTGGTGGCTGGCGCTGCCGCCACGCGGTTGGTGGGTGCTGTTCCCGGTGGGCGTGACTATGTTCATGCTGGCTTTGGCAGGTCAACCACTACGTAACCGTTTGTGGCTCGGTGGGTTGGGCGGGGTGGCGCACTACGCTCTTGCTCTGCGCTGGCTCACCGACTTCAACACTGCCGGATACGCTGCTGTTGTTGCCGTTCAGGCGCTACTGTTAATGCTGGTTGCCGCGGTATCGCCTAACGAGGCGGCTTTTCGCAGCCGCTGGTCGGGCTGGTGGCTGCTCACCCCTGCTGCCCTGGTGTTATTGGAGGCTGTGCAGCACCGGTTCCCGTTCGGCGGTTTCCCGCTGTCCGCTTTCGGATACAGCCAGACCGATGGTCCTTTCATGGCGGCAGCGCCCCTGGGTGGGACTCTCCTGGTGACCGCGTTGGCCGCAGTTGCGGGGGCCGTTGTTACCGCTGTCATCTTCGGGCCGAGACGAGCCCGTGCAGCATCCGTGGTCGCAGCGGTCGTGGTACTCGCGGTACCGGCGTTCGCGCCAACGATCGTAAATGATACGGCAGAAGGCAGCCTTGACGTCGTGCTCGTGCAGGGTGGAGGCCCCCGCGGGCTTCGCGCGGTCAATACCGATCCGTTTGATACGACCCGCCGGCACCTACAGGCTGCCGAAGATATCACCGGGGACCCTGATCTGGTTCTGCTGCCCGAAAACGTCGTCAATATCGACGGCTCAATCGACGGGACGCGCGTTGATGCAGCTTTCGCTGAACTGGCCAGGCAACTCGACACGAACATCGTCGTCGGAATTACCGAATCCGAGGATCAACATTTCCGGAACGCATCCATAGTGTGGGGACCGGACGGGACCCGGTTAGGACGCTATGAGAAGCATCATCGTGTGCCGTTCGGCGAGTACATCCCTATGCGCAATCTGATTGAACGACTCAGCGAGGACGCACGGTTCATCCCCCGCGACGCCATTGTCGGAGAGGGACCGGCGGTGCTCGATCCCAGCGGGACACCACGATTGGGGATCGTCATTTCTTATGAGGTCTTCTTCGCCGACCGGGTCGCCGATGCCGTTCGCAATGGTGGGCAGCTACTCCTCGCACCGACCAACGCCGCGTCTTTTGTGACCGAGGAAGTACCTGCAATTGAAGTGGCCGCATCCCGGATGCGTGCCCGCGAGTTTGGCCGCACCGTTCTCCAGGCTGCCCCCACCGGATACTCCGCAGTTATCCAGCCCGACGGCACAGTCTCACAACTCAGTGGCCTGGGCACGAACGAACTGCTGACGGCAACCGTTCCCCTTCATACTGGTTTGACGCCGTATGCGCGCATGGGGGATACGCCCCTGTTGGTTCTCGCGATGCTGGCTCTTGCATGGCCTGCGGTTACCGGCTTCGTCAGCTGGCGCAGGAGAAGGCAGGTTACGGAAGTATCCCACTAAACGTGGATTACGGCACCTGCTCCTCGTTGGCGGGACGCTCGCCGCCCCCATATATGACGAGCACGGACTGCCTCCCCTGTGCCCCGGTCTGCCCTGCCTGGAGAAGCTATCAAGTCCGGGCTGTGTCGGCGATGAGTGAGAAGCGTCTCTGCGGTCTGAGGCGGGTGCCTCACGCCCAGTCACTGCCGCCGGTTCCGGTGTCGGGGCCGGTCCTGGTGAGTGCGGGAAGGTTAGAAGGTGACGCCGTGCTCGGCGAACCAGGGCAACGGGTCGACCGCCCCGCTGCCAGTCGGGTAAAGCTCGAAGTGCAGGTGAGAGCCGGTGGCAAACCCTCGGTTGCCCATGCCAGCGATCCTCTGACCAGCGGTGACGCGTTCCCCAACGGTCACGTCGAGAGTCTCCATATGACCGTAGACGGCAATCGAGCCATCATCGTGCTGGATGCGGATCCACTGCCCGAAACCGGAGGCCGGGCCGGAGTCGATGACAGTGCCGCCCATCGCCGCGAGGATCGGGGTACCCACGACGTTGGCGATGTCGATACCCGCGTGGAGGGTTCCCCAGTGCACGCCGGAACCGGAGGTGAAGGTGCCTTCAGCGGGCTTGACCACCGAGGGCGCGCGGGCAGCGCGCTCGTTCTCGGCCCGCTCGGCGTTGTACTGGATGGCCTTGTCCAGCTGCTCGTCGATGTTGGCGACCGGCTTGAATTCGGAGATCGCGAGAATCTGCGGTGCGGCCTGCGTCCCACTCGAGGACAGGGCCGTGTCGTTGGTGGCCAAATCCACCTCGACGGTGGCAGCCTCCGGGGAGACCGGAGCCTCGACCTCGGCCGGGGCTTGCAAGGCGGCGGCCGTGGCGCCACCGACGCCGGCGGATGAGACCGTGCCGGCGGCTACAGCCACGAGGGCGAGACGCCCCTTGGTCTGCGAGGTGGTGATCGTGCGGTGTTTTCCTCCGGATGACCGCGAAGCCTTCAGGCGCATGACTCGGTCGTGCTGGTACTGGTGTTTGGAGACGGCAACCATGGGCCCAGTCGCCATGGGTTGGGGATGCCGGCCGAGGGGGCGTTCCTGGTCCAGGAGCACCTCTAATGGCGAGAGTGATGACCCCACGAATACGCAAGGCCGCGCTGGTGGCACATGTGGTCTGCTCGGTCGGCTGGCTCGGGATGGTGCTCGCCTTTATCGCGATGGCGGTCATGGGGATAGTGAGCGCGGATGAGATGGCGGTCCGGGGGACGTATCGGGTGATGGAGCAGGTGGCGTGGTGGGCGCTCGTTCCCCTGGCGGTGGCCTCGCTGGTGACCGGAGTCCTTCAATCCCTGGGGACGACGTGGGGATTGTTCCGACACTACTGGGTGGTGTTCAAGCTGGGGCTCACTGTGGTGGCGACAGGTGTGTTGGTGCTGTACATGTAGACTTTCGAGTATCTTGCCCGGGTGGCGGCAGACCCGGGCGTGGGGCTGGAGGCCGTGCGGAATTTCTCCCCGGTCCTCCACTCCGTGGCAGCAGCCTTGGTATTGCTGGTGGCTACGGTGCTGGCGGTGTACAAGCCGCGGGGTCTGACCCGATACGGGCAACAAAAAGAGGCCCCGCTAGCAGCCTGATGCTGCGTGCCTCAGCTGTCCATTCCTTATTTGTTCAGGTTCGGTAGTCATGCGTCATGCGCAGGAACGCCAGGGACCGGCCTCATCCCACTCAACGATGCGAGTATGAGTGCCTGTCTTCCTTGGAACCGAGACGCTGATCAGCTCACCGTCATTGACGGCCGTGGACTACCCAGCTACAGCACTCCCCGTCGCCGCCCCGCAACTTTTCCACTCCGCCGAGACGGCGGAACGTGGGCCAGGGCGTCGATGGCGGTGGCAATCACTGCTGCCATTGCCGGGCCAGCGTGCGGAGGGCTGTCGCAGTTGAAAGCTTATCGATGATCAAATACCGCGGCACAGGTATGGACAGGCACGTCAGTCCAGTTCGAGGTCGGACGTGAACTCCTCGTGGGAGACACCGCCCGCCTCCTGGCGGGCAGCCGCTGCGGCACGGATATCCTCGCCATCCTCCAGCGCCTGAACCGCCCGGTCGTAGAAGTCCGGGGAGACCACCACCGCCCGGCGGCGGGGCCCGCGACTGAGGATGGTGACCGGTTCACGTTGGGCGGCATCAAGATAGTGGCTTTGTTCGCTGCGGAACTGACTGAGGGTGACCGTGATGCCCATACCCTTTAACGTACATTTTGTACAAGAAGTGCAGCAACGATCGCGGCCGTTCCGGAAGTCCTGCCCGCCGAACGGGACGCTTAGGGGCAGACACCTCCTTGACTGATACCCCCCATGGGTATAGGTTGAAGGTTGTTGGGACATCTCCACTCCTGCCCTTCAGGACATCAAGGAAAGGATCATCTGATGAGCGCCGTAACAAAGAAGTACATCATCGAAGGCATTACCTGCGGACACTGCAAGTCCTCCGTGGAGGAGGAGATCGGCGAGGTCGCCGGTGTGACCATGGTGGAGGCCACCGTGGATACCGGGCAGGTGACCGTCACGGGTGAAAACTTCACCGACGACGATGTTGTCGCCGCTGTCACGACAGCCGGTTACACCGTCAAGCCCTAATCCCGGGGCCCGGTCCCCGCCTCAGGTAGACACGGCCGGGCCAACCCTGTTGGATATGCCCATCAGGCCCAGCCATGCCGGTTCGATATCCCCGACGGTGCATCTGTGGGCGGGCCTTTTGGGACCTCGGAGATGCACCTCACCACTGTTTGCTGAAGGACTGATCACTGATGATTCAGACTCAACCGTCGGTTGACCTACTCCAGGTCGATCTGGGCGTCACCGGCATGACCTGTACGTCGTGCTCAGGGCGGGTGGAGCGCAAGCTCAACAAGCTCGATGGCGTGGAGGCCACCGTCAACTTCGCCACCGAATCCGCCTCCGTCAGTTACGACCCCACCAAAGTCGACGCCGATCGGCTGATCGAAACCGTGCGGGGTGCCGGGTACGACGCGTTCACCATGGGGGATCAACACGCCTCCGCCGTGGACAGCGGCCCGGAGGAGGACACCGAGGTGGTCGGTGACCGCCACGAACAGGCCCGCGAGGCCGAGGCCACAGACCTGAAGTCGCGTCTGATCGGGTCGACGATCCTCTCCGTTCCGGTGGTCGCGATCTCGATGATCCCGTCCCTGCAGTTCATGAATTGGCAGTGGGCCCTGCTCGTCCTGTCCACCCTGATCTACTTCTACGGTGGCGCCCCGTTCCACCGGGCGACCTTAACCAACCTGCGTCACCGCTCGACCACGATGGACACGCTCGTGTCTCTGGGCACTACCGCTGCGTATCTGTGGTCGCTGTGGGCCTTGTTTTTCGGCAACGCCGGGCACCCCGGCATGGTCATCGAGATGAGCCTGCTGCCCCGCCATGACGGCATGGACCACATCTACCTCGAGACCATCGCCGTAGTCATCACCTTCCTGTTGCTCGGCCGGTGGTTTGAGGTCCGCGCCAAGGGCCAGTCCTCCGCGGCGCTGAAGTCCCTGCTGGACATGGGTGCGAAAGACGCCGCGGTGATCCGCGACGGTGAGGAAGTCCGCGTCCCGGTCTCCCAGCTGACAGTCGGTGACGTCTTCGTCGTCCGCCCGGGTGAGAAGATCGCCACCGACGGTCGTGTCATCGAGGGCACCTCGGCCATCGACGAGTCGATGCTGACCGGCGAGTCCGTTCCCGTCGAGGCCGCCCCTGGCACCCCGGTCACGGGCGCGACGATCAACACCTCCGGTCGACTGCTGGTCGAAGTCACCCGCACAGGTTCGGAGACCACGCTGTCCCAGATGGCCAAGCTGGTCACTGACGCCCAGGCGAAAAAAGCCCCGGTCCAGCGCCTGGTGGATAAGATTTCCTCGGTCTTCGTCCCGACGGTCATTGTCGTCTCCATCATCACCCTGATCGTCCACCTCGCCCTCGGCAGCGGGGCGAACTGGGCCTTTTCCGCCGCAGTCGCGGTGCTGATCATCGCTTGCCCATGCGCCCTGGGACTGGCCACCCCGACCGCCCTGCTGGTGGGCACCTCCCGGGGCGCGCAGCTGGGCTTGTTGATCAAGGGCCCGGAGGTCCTCGAATCCACCCGCCAGGTCGACACCATCGTCATGGACAAGACCGGCACCGTCACCTCCGGGGTCATGTCGGTCACCGGCGTCCACGCCGCCGACGGCTACACCAACAACGAGGTCCTCGCCTTGTCGGCGGCCGTCGAAGCAGGCTCCGAGCACCCCATCGCCAAGGCGATTGTCACCGAGGCCGAGCGCTCCGGGAACATCCAGGAGGCCACCGACTTCGACAGCACCGCCGGCCGGGGCGTCACGGCCACCGTCAAGGGTCACGTCGTCACCGTCGGCCGTCCCGCCGGCCAGCTGCCCCGTGACCTCACCACCGCCTTCGACCACGCACAGTCGCAGGGCGCGACCCCGGTGGCCGTCTACGTCGATGACCAGCCCGCCGGTGTGGTCGTGGTGCGCGATGCCATCAAAGACTCCTCAGCGGAAGCGGTCGCCCAGTTCCGCAGGCTGGGGTTGAGTCCGTACCTGCTCACCGGCGATAACGCGAAGGCCGCGGCCGCCGTCGCCCAAGAGGTGGGCATCGATGCGGCCAACGTGAGTGCCGAGGTCATGCCGCAGGACAAGGTCGCGGTCATCGAGAAGCTGCAACATGAGGGCAAGAAGGTCGCCATGGTCGGCGACGGCGTCAATGACGCGGCCGCCCTGGCCCAGGCCGATCTGGGTCTGGCCATGGGGGCGGGCACGGATGTGGCCATAGAGGCCTCCGATATCACCTTAATGAACAACGACCTGCGCTCCGCGGGCGATGCCATCCGTCTGTCACGTCGCACGCTGGGCACCATCAAGGGCAACCTGTTCTGGGCGTTCGCCTACAACGTCGTGCTGATCCCGGTCGCCGCGATCGGTTTCCTCAACCCGGGGTTGGCGGGCATTGCGATGGGCTTCTCCTCGGTGTTCGTGGTCTCCAACTCCCTCACGCTGCGTAGATTCAAGCCCTCCCACGACAACACCAGTTCCTCACCGCAGCCCGCTCGCCCCTCCGTGCGGCAGCCGGTCACCGCCTAATCCGCATCCTTTTCTAGCGATAAGGAACCCCGTGTCCTCCTCCTGCGGCTGAGTCCCTCCAATAACACTCAGACCTCCGTCCCCAAGTACCTGCTCCTGACCTCTCCCCCGGCCCCACCCGGCAGGCCCCTCCGGGCCGACAAACTGCCGACTACTTATCCGAATAACGCCACAGGGCGTGGGGACCATGAGGTCCTCACGCCTCATTCCATACCCTCGGGCTTTCCATCCTGATCGACCCGCAACTGACTCAGGACATACCTGCCCCCTTTTTTCAGCAAGGAGACCATTGTGGATACTCGCACCCCTGATCAGGCCGTTTCCTCCTCGGGTGGGGCCGACACCTGTCACACCACCCATGGCTACATCAACGACAAGGATCGCTATCTCGCCCGCCTCAAGCGCATCGAGGGCCAGGCCCGGGGCCTGCACAGCATGGTCGACGAGGAACAGTACTGCATCGACATCCTTACCCAGATCTCCGCGGTCAATGCTGCCCTACGCAGCGTTGCCCTGGGACTACTCGATGACCACATGAAACACTGCGTCCGTGACGCCGCCCAGTTAGGAGGAGAGGAGGCCGACGCGAAGTTCCAGGAAGTCACCGACGCTATCGCCCGTTTCGCCCGGTGACAGGCCGGGACCCGACCACCACACCCCGTCGAGAACGACGGCCAGGCCACTCTGACCGCCCCTGTTGCCGGCTGGAGGCTGGGAGTCCTGCTGCTGGCGGCCGCATGATCGGGTTGATGGCCACTGTGGTGCTGCTGGTCGAAAAGATCGCGCCGCTGAACAACCTCGACCACATCCCCACCTGCAACATCAACCGGTGCTGTTGCAAAGTTGGGGGGAGAGCCGCAAAAACTCAGTTTCTCATTCCCTGATGGCCGCTGCGTGTGGGCGTTCTCAGGCCGTCTCGAAGACCCGGTTGACGATCACCGCGTCCGGGTTCGGTTGCCCGTAGGCAAACATCGTGCCTTGCCCTTTCCGCAATGAGTACATCGCCTCCATCCCTTTCAACGTCCGATATGCAGATGACCGGTTCTTAAACGCGCCTTTCGGCCCGAGGATCCGCTTCAGCCGACCATGGTCGCCTTCCAGGATGTTGTTGAGGTATTTCACCTGCCGGTGTTCCACTGTTGGCGGGCAGATTCCCTCTGACTTCAACTCGGCGATTGCCCTGGCTAGTGAGGGTGCTTTATCGGTGTTGATCACTCTGGGATACCCGGCTGACGCATTGGATCTGAGAGCCTTGGCCAGGAAACGCTTCGCTGCGGCCACGTTCCGCTTCGGAGAGAGGTAAAAGTCCAGGGTCTGGCCACCGGCGGTGATCGCCCGATAGAGATAACACCACTTTCCCCCGGCTCCAACCAATGAGACCAGGTCATCCCCGGTGACGATGACCGGTGCGGGATTTGGTGTGGGGCTCATTTCGCATCCTGATGGCTATGGCCGGTTCACCCGGCAGACAAGCGGGCCACGATGTACCGTCTTTGCCCACTCAAAGGACATCCGCCACGCCGTCTAGAGCGGCCGCCACCAAGGGAACATCCCCGTCACGGGCAGCCACCACCGGTGGGATGCTCCTGACTCGTCCGCGACGTCGTCCGCCAGGGATGGAACGACCACGCCTACCGACTGGCCCGACAGGTGCTCACCCAGGACGAGGACTAACTCGTCCTAGGGCAGAAACCAAAGAGGTAAGCACCCAGGGACCTCAACCAGATGGTGGAGGAGCCCGGGGTGCTGAGGTTGCGGTTGGTGGGTCTTACTCTGCCGGGGCGATCTCGCTTTCGGTAACCCACTTGTGATTGGTCATGGTCATCCCGTCGACGGTGAGATCAACCATGTAGACCGTCTCATCCGTGGAATAGTCGATGGTGGCCTCCACACCCTTCATTCCCGACATGTGCTCGGCATCCAAGACGACCTCGGACCCCTCCGGCAGGGGGGCCTGGCCCGGATCGACAAACTCCTCGTGGACCACCCACCGGTGGTCGGTGACCGGGTCCCCACCGTCGGTGGGGGTGTAGCTGACCGAGTAGGTCGTGGTGTCAAACGCACCGGCGATCGTCGCCTCAGCACCCTCCATGCCCGGCATGTGGTCCGCGGTGAGGACGACCTCGGTGTCCACCGGGTAGGTGGGATTTTCCTCTGCTGCGATCCCTGCCGGGGGTTGCCCACCATCAGCCGGATGGTAATGGCCCTCTGCACCCATCTGATCGTTCATGCCAGTCTCCTCGGAGGACTGTGTGGCCGTCACCGAGGTGGTGGTGGTCGTGGTCTCGGGGGCATCAGATGCAGTGTCGTCCGTGCAGGCGGCCAGGGCCAGGGAGGAGGTCAGGGCGAGGGCAGCGAGGGCAATGGTGCGCTTCATGATAATGCTTTCTAGGTTTCTTGGTTGGTGCAGGAGCTGAGACTCAGCGAGGGATGGTGCTTCAAGTGCGTCGTGGTTTATCACTCCTCCTGCTCGATAGGTGCCACTGGGTGGAGGCTGTGGGTAGGGCAGCGTCCGGCTCTTGGGAGCCTGTGGCCGACCCACTCGGCGTAGCTACGGCCGAGCATTCGCCACGTTACTTAGGGAGTTTCTAGCGGCTGGTAGCCGCTAGGTGGAGGTTGGGGTTCTTCATGAAATCTTCATGGTCCAACCCTGGATTCCGGCCAGTCGGGCCTCTAGGGTCGAGGGTGTGGGCCGGTCGGCTCGACCGGCCCACCTTTCCGGACCGAATTGAGATATGGAGCACGACATGACCCATCACGTACACGCCATGCTGGAGGCCCACCCGAAGGACCTAGGCCAGATCGACAAGGACAAACTGGCCGAATGCATCACCGCCTGCTTCGAGTGCGCCCAGACCTGCACCGCCTGCGCGGATGCCTGCCTGGGTGAGGACATGGTCGCGGAGCTGACCACCTGCATCCGCCTCAACCTCGACTGTGCTGACATCTGTACGGCCACCGGCCGGATGCTCTCCCGGCCCACCGACTGGAATGTCACCCTTATCCGCTCCGTCCTGGAGGCTTGTCGTACTGCCTGCCAGGCCTGTGGAGAAGAATGCGCCCGCCACGCTGAGATGCACGAGCACTGCACGGTCTGCGCCGAGGCCTGCCGCCGGTGCGAGCAGGCCTGTACTGAGCTGCTCGCCACCTTGGACTAACCCCGACCCACGACCACGCTCACTGTTTCCGCCATATCTTTCCTATGCAGCGGTTTTCGACCTCCCGGACCATTGTGAACGAGACGTTGCTCCAGCACTAGTCTTCCGCTCCTGCGGTTTTGGCCATGAAGTGCAGGGCAGTAGCTCAGATCATCGACAATCCGAGGGAAAGCACAGAGGACATGATAAATAACCGGTGTCACTGAGTTCTCCACCACCGCTGATGGTGCCACGTGTGTCACGGACCTACCCCTGACCTGATGCTTTAGCGGTAGGGTTCCCTCATCCTCTTCTTGTTTCACTCAGACCTGGACCACGGACGGTTAAACCACGTCAAACAGCTTTTCCCGGCGACAGTTTCCACTCGGCGGACTCGTACTCACCGCCACCGGCGCCCTGGCTGCCTGCGGATAGGGCAACAGCGGCTCGACCCCTGCTGCTGACCGACGGCAAGATCTACTGCAAGACAACGAACTCAACCCCAACCGGGGCACTCCAAAAACAAGAAATCCCGGGACACCATAGGAACGATGTCTCGGGACTTCACATTGTGCCCGGGGGGGGACTTGAACCCCCACGTTCTTGCGAACACTGGCACCTGAAGCCAGCGCGTCTGCCAATTCCGCCACCCGGGCGGGCGACTAGGTAAACATAGCACGGGCGCGCTATAAACCACCAAATCGCGTGTTCAGTTGCCGTCCAGATAGTCTCAACGAGACCTTAAAACTCAATAAGGACTGTAAGAAACGCCTGGGCAGCTATGTCGAACGGACGCGAAACTCTATACTGTCATCGAAACATTCCTGGGAGGAGGTGTGGGTAAATGGCGTTGATGGATAGGTTGGCCAAGATCGACAGTTCACTGCAGCGCGGGTTGGATAACGGCTTTGCTGCAGTGTTCGGGGGCCGTGTTGTTCCGGCTGAGCTGGAAGAGCTGCTGAAGCAGGAGGCGCAGGATGAACTCGTCGCCAATGAGGTGGATGAGATTGTCGCCCCGAATGTGTTCGCGATCGGCGTGTCCAGTAAGGATCTGGAGAACTTGTCGCAGGATCCGGATTTGCCCGCCCACCTCGCGGGGCAGCTCACGCGTTTTGTCCGTAACCTGAACTGGGGCCTGTACGGGCCCGTGGTGGTCCGGGTTGCGGAGGAGTCCGGGTTGCGCACGGGTCAGTTGCGTGTGTCGTCGTATATCGACGAAGCCCCGGATGTCGATAGCGGATTCGACGCGATTCTTGCGGACCGCGCACCGCGCAAGGCCGATGATCAGGAGGCACCGATGTTCCAGCCCCAGCCAGCACCGAACGGTCCCGCCGTGACCCTTTTGCTTCTCGACGGCTCGTCGCGCACCTACCAAGTCCACGAAGGGTCCAACATCCTCGGCCGGTCGAACGACGCTGACTTCCGCCTGCCGGACACGGGTGTCTCGCGCCAGCACGCCGAAGTCATTTGGGACGGTCAGACCGCGTTTCTGGTGGACCTCCAGTCCACCAACGGCACGACGGTCAACGACCAGCTTGTGGAGAACTGGGAGCTGGCCGATGGCGATGTGATCACTGTCGGGCATTCCTCCATCGAGGTTCGTATCGTGGGTCCGCGCTATTCCCAGCCGGCCCAGCCGAACGAGCACTACCAGCAGTACCAGTAAGGGGCGGTGTGACGTGCTAGATACTGCATTGATGCTTGGTGCCCGCTTCGGGCTCCTGATCTTGTTGTGGGCATTCATCATGGCGGTGCTCGCCGCGCAGCGCCGCGACATCAAGGCCGCGGCTTCGGCGCAGCGCCGCCCACGTTCGGCAGCTGCCCCGGCACCGGCGCCCATGCGCAGGGAAAAGGCCCGCGAGGTCGTCGTGGTTGAGGGCCCGCTGCAGGGCTCCCACATGGAGATTTCCACGCTGGAAGAACTCTCACTGGGCCGTGCGGACAACAACGATTTCGTGCTCGGGGACGACTTTGCCTCCTCGCGCCACGCGCGGTTGTTCCGCCGCGGGTCTGAATGGTTCGTCGAGGACTTGGATTCCCGTAACGGCACATTTGTCGACGGTATCCGGATTGACCAGCCTGAACGCGTCCAGGTGGGCACGGACATCAAGATGGGGCGCACGATTGTGAGGTTGATGCCATGAGCACGCTGAAACTCAACTTCGTCGCTGTGTCTGACCGCGGGCTTGTGCGCGGAAACAACGAAGATTCCGCCTATGCCGGCCCGCACTTGCTGTTGCTTGCCGACGGCATGGGCGGCCACGCCGCCGGTGAAGTCGCCTCCCAGCTCATGGTCCAGCACATGGAGCACCTCGACCGCGACCCGGGCGACGCCGACATTCTGGCGTTGCTCGGCGCGGCGGCTGATGACGCGAACGCGTCGATCAAGGCGTCCATCAGTAAGCACCCTGAGCAAGAAGGCATGGGCACTACCCTGACCGCGCTGATGTTCAACGGTGTCCAGCTGGGGTTGATCCACGTCGGTGACTCGCGCGGATACCGCCTGCGCGGCGGTGAGCTGACACAGATCACTGTCGACGACACATTCGTCCAGTCGCTCGTCGAACAGGGCAAACTCAACGCCGAGGATGTTTCGTCGCACCCGCAGAAGTCGCTCATTCTCAAGGCGTACACCGGCCGTCCGGTCGAGCCGCATTTGGAGCTTATCGACGCCCACGCCGGCGACCGCTACCTCCTGTGCTCCGACGGACTGTCCGACCCGGTGACGCACTCCACCATTGAGAGCACCTTGGGAGAAGGCTCCCCCGCCGAGGCCGCGCAACGCCTCGTCGAACTGGCGCTGCGCTCGGGAGGGCCGGACAACATCACTGTTGTAGTGGCCGATGTTATCGACACGGATGATCCGGAGTCCCCCGACGTGCCCACCGCACCTGCGATGGCCGGTGCGTTGGTGCAGGCAGAAGATCCCACCCATCCGGATACGTCCGCGAGTAGGGCGGCGAAGTTGGTGCGGCCGCAGAATAAGACGTCGACAAGCGAAACGCGCGCCACCCACGACACCCCGGAACCCGATGACGACGAGGAGGATCACCAGCGGCGCTCGGCGTGGCCGATAGTCATTGGCGTGTTGCTCGTCGCCCTGCTGGGGCTGGGCGGCATGTGGTGGTACGACAACGCCAAGCAGTCGTCGTACTTCGTCACTGCGAACGACGCAGATGAAATCATCATCGAGCAGGGCTTCCAAACCAGCGTTTTCGGCCGCGACCTGCATGAGCCTGTGCAGAAGGTGTGCATTAACGACGAGAACCAGATCCGGCTCGTCGACACGGGCTCTGTCCCGAACGACTGCCAGCTGTTCACGGTCAGCGACTTGCCCGATTCCACCCGTCAACGCGTGGACAACCTGGGCAGCGGCTCGTATGCCGAGGTCACCGAGCAAGTCAACCGCTTGGCCGAGGACGCGTTGCCCGTCTGCGTCGATGAGGCAGCGGCCGAAGATGCTCAAGCTGCTGAAGACGCAGACAACGAGGGGGCCGATGCTGAGCCGGAAACCCCCGCTGAGGCCTGTAGGGAGGTGAAGTAGATGCGCCAGCTGTTTTCCCGCGGCAGGGAGATGACCCTGCTGATCATGTCGGCGGCGTTGCTGCTGCTCATGCTCGTGGGCTTGGAGCTTTCCCAGGGTAAAGCGCTCACCGTCGACATGCTCTGGCTCGTTGGCGGTTTCATCGGCGTCTACGCGATTGCGCACGTGGCCATGTGTTATGCCGCACCGCACGCCGACCAGATGATGCTGCCGCTGGCGGCGACGTTGAACGCGATCGGTCTGGTGTTCATCTACCGCATCGACATCGCGAAGGATGCGCACCTGACGGAACGGCAGGTCATGTGGTCGCTTGTTGGCGTGGTGCTGCTCGTGGGCACGCTGCTGATCGTGCGCGACCACCGTCAGCTGACGCGTTTTTCCTACTTGCTGGGCCTGCTCGGCCTGATCTTGCTGGCGCTGCCACTGGTATGGCCGCAGCCCCCGGACGCGGAGGCGCGCATTTGGATCTGGCTGGGTCCGTTCTCCATCCAGCCGGGTGAGTTCTCCAAGATCCTCCTGCTGCTCTTCTTCGCCCAACTTTTGGCGCAAAAAAGGTCCCTATTCACCGTGGCCGGGTATCGCTTCTTGGGGTTGACTTTCCCGCGCCTGCGCGACTTGGCTCCAATCCTCATGGTCTGGGCGATCGCGATCCTCATCATGGCGATGTCCAACGACTTCGGTCCGGCACTGCTGCTTTTTGCCACCGTGCTGGGCATGGTGTACTTCGCCACCGGCCGGACGAGCTGGCTATTCATTGGTTCTGGCTTGGTGGCCATCGGCGGGTTCACTGTTTATCAGATGTCTGAAAAGATCCAGGACCGCGTGGCCAACTTGATTGACCCGCTGGCTAACTACGACACCTTCGGTTTCCAGCCCTCCCAGGCCCTGTTCGGCCTGAGCTGGGGCGGCATCACCGGTACGGGCCTGGGCTTCGGTCACCCCGACATGGTTCCGGTCGCGCACTCGGACTACATCCTCGCCGCTATCGGTGAGGAGCTCGGCCTGGTGGGCTTGAGCGCCGTGTTGATCATCTTCGCCATCTTGATCACCCGCGGTTTCCGCACCGCCTTGGCCGTGCGCGACACCTACGGCAAGCTGGTCGCCTCCGGGCTCGCACTGACCATCGCCGTGCAGATCTTCGTGGTCACCGGCGGTGTGTCCAACATGCTGCCCATGACGGGTCTGACCACGCCGTTCATGTCGGCTGGTGGTTCCGCCATCATGGCGAACTACATCCTGCTGGGACTGCTGCTGCGTATCTCCAACAACGCGAACCGCCCGGCTGGTGAGACGTCTGTTGCTGCTTCTGAGGAGCGTCAACTGGAGGGGGCGCGATGAATAAAACGATTCGAATCGGCGCGATTGGCTCGCTGCTGCTCATCGTGATGCTGCTGGTCAACCTCACCTGGGTGCAAGCATTCACTGAGGACAAGTACGCACGCAACCCTATGAACTCGCGCAACTTTATGGAAGCCAAAATGGTGGAGCGCGGCCAGATCAGCGCAGGCGGCGAGATTCTCGCCGAGTCCCACCAGAACAGCGAGGGTTTCTACGACCGCAGCTACCCCAACATGCCGTACTCGTTTGCCCCGGTGATCGGCTACGTGTCGGACCGCTACGGCGTGGCTGGACTCGAGGCCGGGTTCAACGAAGAACTCAACGGCGAATCGCGCGCGTCCGGCAGCCGCTTCCTGCGGACGAACAAGGAGAACCGAGTTGGCGATTCCATCGAGCTCACGTTTGATCCGCAGATGCAGGCCGCGGCTTACGACCAGCTGGAGTCTCGTGGATACAACGGTGCGGTGGTGGCGCTGCGGCCGTCGACAGGCGAAGTGCTCGCGATGGCGTCGAACCCGTCCTATGACCCGAACTCGATTGTGAACCCCGACACCGCAGAATCCGCGTGGCAGGCTGTCAACGAGGATCCGGGCCAGCCGCTTCTCAACCAGGCTGCGCAGGAGCAGCTGCCGCCGGGATCCATCTTCAAGATCATCACCACGGCCGCAGGTCTGCGCGCCGGTTACACCCCTGATTCTCAGCTGACTGCGGAAGCCGCGATCACCCTGCCGGGCACAGAAGTGCAGCTGACCAACTACGGGGGCAAGGCGTGTGGCGGCGGCGGTGGAGAGACGTCGCTCACCCAGGCGTTCACCCTGTCATGCAACACGGCATTCGTGGAGTTGGCCACTGAGATCGGCGACGAACCGATGCGCGAGATGGCCACCGCGTTCGGCGTGGGCCAGAACTACGATCTGGGCCTGCCCAACGCGGCTGGTTCCCTCGGTGAGCTGGAGGATCTGGCTGCGGTGGGCATGTCTGCGATCGGTCAGCGCGACGTCACCATGACCGCGCTGCAGGCCGCAGTCATGGCAGGCACGGTGGCTAACGACGGCAAACGCATGGACCCCTATGTGGTTTCCCGCGTCGTCGCGCCCAACATGAAGACCGTGAGCGAAACCCGCCCCCACCAGGCAGCGGAAGCCATCAGCGCCGATGAAGCTGAGACGCTGACAGGTCTGATGTACTCCTCCGAGCGCAACACTGCCGGGTACAACGGCAACGGCTACGCATCCAAGACGGGTACCGCCGAGCACGGCGAGGGACTTGCACCGCACACCTGGTACGTCGCCTTCGACCCGGACAAGGATGTCGCCGTGGCTGTCGTGGTCAAGGACGGCGGCGGCATGGGCCAGAGCGCTACTGGTGGACTGGTCTCCGCCCCGATCGGCCGCGCCATCCTGGGGGTGGCGGCGGCACCGAACACCGATGACACTGGAGGTGCACAGTAATGCACACTGATAACCGCGCCGAGCTGCAAGAGCTCATCGGCCCCGATTACCAGCTCCAATGGATTATCGGGCACGGCGGCATGTCCACCGTTTGGCTTGCCGACGACACCACCCGCGACCGCGAAGTCGCCGTGAAGGTCCTGCGACCCGAGTTCTCCGCTAACGAAGAGTTCTTGAGCCGTTTCCGGAACGAGGCGAATGCCGCTGAGGGCATCAACTCCGAGAATGTCGTGGCTACCTACGACTACCGTGAGGTGCCCACGCGCGAGGGCTACCCGATGTGCTTCATCGTCATGGAGTACATCCGGGGCGAGTCCTTGGCGGACCTCATTGTCCGCGAGGGTCAACTCACCGAGGCAATGGCGCTCGACGTGCTCGAGCAGGCCGCCCACGGTCTCTCCGTGATCCACCGGAGGGCTTGGTCCACCGCGACATCAAGCCGGGCAACCTGATGATCACGCAGAACGGCAAGGTGAAGATCACCGACTTCGGCATTGCCAAGGCCGCATCGGCTGTGCCGCTGACGCGCACCGGCATGGTCGTGGGCACCGCCCAGTACGTCTCCCCCGAGCAGGCGCAGGGCCTGCCGGTCACCGCCGCATCGGATATCTACTCCCTCGGCGTGGTCGGGTACGAACTCCTGTCGGGCCGCCGCCCCTTCACCGGTGACTCCTCCGTTTCCGTGGCGTTGGCGCATGTCTCCAACGAGGCACCTCCGCTGTCGACGTCGATTTCGGCGCCGGCGCGCGAACTGATCGGCATCGCCATGCGCAAAGACCCCGCGACGCGCTTTGCCGACGGCTCCGAGTTCCAGAACGCCATCGCCGACGCCCGCAACGGCCAGCGCCCGGTGACCAAAAACACCCGCGCGGTCTCTTCTCCCTCCCCGCAGGAGTCCACCGCGCAGCTCGCCGCCGTCACCGAGGCGACCACGATCCAACCCGAAACGGGCCCGGCTCCGAGCTACCAGCCGGGCTACCCGCAGGATTACCCGGAGTTGTCGGAGCACCAGACGCCTGCTGTTGATGCGGAGCCGAAGAAGCGTTCCGGTGGCTTCGGCACCGGTGTGCTCATCGCGCTGGTGGTGCTGCTTCTCGGGCTCGGTGCATTCTGGGCCTACGCATCGGGGCTTTTTGACGGCATTAGCGGCGGTGGCGAAGAGACTTCCTCGAGCACGTCGAGCACCACGGTTTCCACGGAGACCATCGAGACGACTGTCGAAGAAACAACGGAGCAGACCACCCCCAGCTCCGAACCGGAGGAGACACAGCAGAGCACCCAGGAAGAACCGTCGACCATTTACAATTCCCCAGAACCGTCGACGTCGCAGTCCAGCCGCGAAGAACAAACCGCACCGCAGCCCACCCGCGAAGAGCCGCCTGCAACGCAACCGGAAAGTCCCGTCCCGCCAGCCCCGGAATTGCCGGAACTGCCGAACCCATTCGAATAAGGAGCCTTGATCAACATGACTCTCATTGGGGACCGCTATCAACTGGGTTACACCATCGGCACCGGCGGTATGTCCGACGTCTACGTGGCCACGGATACGCTGCTCGGCCGCGAGGTCGCGGTCAAGATGCTCAAGCTCGACATGGCGCGCGACGAGAACTTCCGGGAGCGTTTCCGCCGGGAGGCCCAGAACTCCGCGCGGCTCAACCACCCCAATATCGTCTCGGTGTACGACACGGGCGAGACGCTTATCGGCGACACCTCCATCCCGTACATCGTCATGGAACGCGTCCAGGGACGAAACCTGCGGGACATTGTCCACGGCGACGGCCCACTCGCGCCCGAGCAAGCCGCCTCGTTGTTACTGCCCGTCACTCACGCGTTGGCCGCCAGCCATGAGGCCGGCATCATCCACCGCGACGTCAAGCCCGCTAACATCATGGTGACTAGCACCGGCGAAGTGAAGGTCATGGACTTCGGCATCGCACGCGCCCTGGATGATTCCACCGCGGCGATGACCCAGACCTCTGCCGTCATCGGCACCGCCCAGTACCTCTCCCCCGAGCAGGCACGCGGTAAGACCGCCGACGGACGCAGCGATATCTACGCTCTCGGCTGCGTGATGTACGAGACCGTCACCGGTGCCCCGCCGTTTGAAGGTGAAACTCCCTTCGCCGTTGCTTACCAGCACGTGCAGGAAGATCCGCAGCCGCCGAGCGCACGCATCTCAGGCTTGAGCGAGACTGAGGCGATCAACGTCGACTCCGTCATCCTCACGGCCATGGCCAAGCACCCGGCGGACCGCTACCAGACCGCCATGGAGATGGCTGAAGACCTGCAGCGTCTCCAGCGCGGCGCGGTGACCAACGCTGCCCGGAATCACCTGTCGGAGCGGCAGGATGAGACGGAGGCGGTGGTGCCGTCGGAAAGCAGGTATGCGCAGCACCGCAAGGAAACGAAAAAGAACAACTCGGGCATGAAGGTGGCCGCGCTGCTGCTCACCACCGTGATGCTGCTGGGTGGTGGCGCGTACGCGTTCAACAAGGTCCGGGGCGACCGCGAAGAGCAAGCCGCCGCCGAGATGGTGACCGTGCCCAACGTCGTGGGCAAAAAGCGCGAAGAGGCAGTCAAGATTCTCGAGGAGCTTGGCCTGCAAGTCACCGTGAACGAAGCACCGGATCCTGACGTGCCCCGCGGCGATGTGCTGAGCACCAACCCGACCGAAGGCTCGCAGTTGCAGAAGGGCACGAACGTCACGATCACCGTGTCGTCCGGCCGTGAGATCACCGATGTTCCAGATTTGGATGGCCTCACCCCGCAAGAAGCTGCGAAAACGCTGGAAGAAGCCGGCCTGAAACTTGACGACAACCTGAAGCGTGAAAATTCCGACGACGTCCCCGACGGACGCATCATGGACCAGCAACCGGCGGCCGGATCCCAGCTGTCTAAAGGATCCAAGGTTTCCGTGACCGTCTCCAGCGGCCGGGAAAAGGTCCAGGTGCCCTCGCTGACGGGCATGGATATCAATCAGGCGGAGTCCGTGCTGAACTCGCTGGGTTTGAAGTCCACCAAGGTGGATGCTGATTCTTCGAAACCGGTAGGCGAAGTCATCGCCGTCGCTGGGGAAGGCACCGATGTCGACCGCGGCACGACTGTCGAGCTGCGGGTGTCCAACGGCATGCTCTTCGAGCTGCCTAGCCTGGTGCGCAAGACCAAGGATGAAGCCGAGACCGCCCTGCGCTCCTCCGGATGGACGGGCACCCTGAAGCAGGGCAACTTCGTGGACACGCCCGACCCTGCCGACCACGGCCGCATCGCCGGGCACCGACCCGCCTCCGGCGAGGAGATCCGCAAGGACGCCGACATCACTGTCGACTACTGGAAGAACCCCGTCCTCGGCGGAATCGAGGACCTGGTCGGGTAACTGGTAAAGTCACTGCTGAACCAACGAAAGGACGCACGTTATGCCCAAGGCAAAGGTCACGAAGGACACCGCCGCCACCCCGGTGACGACGACGTCCACCGGCGCCAACCGCACCCCCGTCAAGATCAACACCGGCGGCACGCCCATGTGGTACAAGATCCTGATGTTCGGGTTCATGGCCATCGGCCTGCTCTGGCTCGTGGTCAACTACCTCGCCGGCCCGCAGATCCCTGTCATGAACGAACTCGGTGCGTGGAACTACCTCATCGGCTTCGCCGGCCTGATCATCGGTCTGCTGATGACCATGGGGTGGCGTTAACAACCGCGCCACGCTCCCCGGCCCGTCGCCCAGCGCTGCACTCAGCGCTGGTTTTTCATGCCCGCACACGGTCCACCTTGAGGTTGTGAAACGTGTGGAAATCCCGGTGTGTTGTGCACGGGTTTATCCCCAACTATCCCCACCGGGAAATCCCCAGGACGTGTTACACAGGCCTGTGCACAAACACTGTTGACAAAGCATGGAAAGAGCAGGTCAGGGTTGCGAAAACGCCTTTTCCACAGGCTGTGCAAAGTGGTACGGAAGTGGCTTATGCACAGGATCTTCCACACCCTGTGGATAACTCGGCGGCAGCACATCACAGGGCACAAAAAACTAGCCCCGGCCGTCACAATGACGACCGGGGCTAGCGAGCTAAACGGAGTGCTGAAACCCGCCTTAGACTGCGGAGTCGGAGCCGGCGATGTAGTAGCGCTGCTTGTTCACGAACTCATCCATGCCCAGCGGCCCGAGCTCACGGCCCAGACCGGATGCCTTCACACCGCCGAACGGCAGCTCAGCACCACGGGCCTGCGGGATGTTCACGTGGATCATGCCGGTGTCGATCTTCGCCGCCACCTTCTTCGCACGCTCCTCATCCTCGGACATCACTGCGCCGCCGAGGCCGTAGCGGGAGTCATTGGCCAGCTCGATCGCTTCCTCCTCGGACGTGGCCTTGTACACCTCGGCGACCGGGCCGAAGAACTCCTCGTAGAAAGAGTCGGTGCCGACAGGGATGTCTGTAATCACGGCCGGGGTGATGTAGGCGCCCTCGCCGGTGACCTTGCCGCCGACGTGAAGCTTGGCACCTTCATCGACCGCAACACGCAGCTGCTGGGAGAGCATCTCTGCGGCGTCGCGGGACGACAGCGGGTAGTACTCGTTGCCTTCACCCGGGTTCAACGGGTCACCTTCGGTGTAGGACGACGCGAGATCCACCAGTACCTGCACGAACTCGTCGTAGATGTCCTCCATGACGATCATGCGCTTGTTCGCCGTGCATGCCTGGCCGACGTTGCCGACGCGCTTCTGCCACGCCGTTTCAGCTGCGGCCCTCACGTCGGAGGAGTCCAGCACCAGGTATGCGTCGGTGCCGCCGAGCTCGAGCACGCACTTCTTCAGTGCCTGGCCTGCCTGCGATGCGATGGCGCGGCCAGCGGTCTCGGAACCCGTCAGGGACACGCCCTGCACGCGGTCGTCCTCGATCATGGTGGAGATCTGGGAGTGCTGTGCGTACACGTTCGTGTAGAGGCCCTTCGGAGCGCCAGCCTCGTCGAAGATCTTCTCAATGGCCGCTGCGGAGCGCGGGCAGATCTCGGCGTGCTTGACCATCACAACGTTGCCGGCCATGAGTGCCGGCGCTGCGAAACGCGCCACCTGGTAGTAGGGGAAGTTCCAGGGCATGATGCCCACGATGATCCCGAGCGGGACCTTACGGATGATGGAGGTGCCACCCTGGTTGTTCGGAATCTCCTCGTCGGCGCCGAACTGTGCACCGTTGTCGGCGTAGTAGTTGAAGATGTCGACGACATCGTCGACCTCGCCGTCGCCCTCAAAAACGGACTTGCCCATTTCTTCTGCGATGATGTTGCACAGCTCGGCGCGCTTCTCGTCGAAAAGCGATGCGACCTTGCGCAGCACGTCGGCGCGCTCTTCGAAGCTCTTCTCGCGCCACTCCCTGAACGTGTCGTTCGCAGTGGCCAGTGCCTGCTCTAGTTCGTCGTCGGTGATGAAGTCGAAGCTCTCGACAATTTCATTGGTTTTCGGATTTTGTACGCGAAACTTTGTTGGCATGTCAGCCACTGTATGAGCGTTAGCGAATGTTCGCCATGATTTTCTTCACGCCCGGCTTGATCAGGCCTTTCACGCCAAGACAAGTGCTGCGATGGCCATGGCGGTGATTGCTAGGGCGGCAACAACACCCCACCACTGGGTGCGTGTTTCGCGCGCGGTCAGAGGCGCAGCGATGAGCGCCCCAGTGACCATTCCGCCCAGGTGACCCCATAGGCTCACACCGGGCATGACCAGGGTGAACACGAGGTTTCCGGCCACGAGGACGAGTGGGGCGCGCAGGTCAGCTCGGTTGCGGGCGGCGATAGCCACGAGGATCGCCATCAAGCCGTAGAGCGCGCCGGACGCGCCAGCGGTCGGCTGGGCGAAGCCGAAGAACAACACGGCGGCTGACCCGCCGAGGATGCAGGCCAGGTACGCCGCTACATACGGGCCAGTGCCGACGAACCGCTCGACCACCGGCCCGATGAACACGAGCACGAGCAGGTTGACCACCAGGTGGGAGATGTCGACGTGCAGGAACCCCGACGTCAGGGCACGAAGATATCCGAAGGGGGTGTCAACGACCAAGGGCCCGTAGAGGACGAAGGTCTGGCCGAGGCGGGAGGCCCAAATGACGTCGCTAAGCGACCGCGCGTCTAACGCAGCAACCGCGAAAACCCCCGCGCACAGCAACGCAATGACTGCTGTGGCGGGGGCGCCGTGAAGGAGTTTACGCACCTAGGCGACGGTGACGGACTCGATGACTACGTCGGACACCGGGCGGTCCATGCGGCCGGTCTGCACGTTGGAGATCTCGTCGACGACCTTCTGGGACGCCGGATCAGTGACCTCACCGAAGATGGTGTGGCGGTTGGTCAGGTGCGGGGTCGGGGCAACGGTGATGAAGAACTGGGAGCCGTTGGTGCCCGGGCCAGCGTTAGCCATGGCCAGCAGGTACGGGCGGTCGAAGGAAAGCTCCGGGTGGAACTCGTCGGCGAACTGAAAGCCCGGGCCGCCCGTGCCGGTGCCGGTCGGGTCGCCGCCCTGGATCATGAACCCCGGGATGATGCGGTGGAAGATTGCACCGTTGTAGAACGGGCCGTCCGTGGTGCCGGAGGCGTTCTTGGTGGAGTAATCCTGGGAACCGTCAGCCAGGCCGGTGATGGTCTGGACGGTCTTCGGCGCGTGGTTGCCGAACAGGTCGACAACGATGTCGCCGTGGTTGGTGTGGAAGGTGATGGTCTGAGTCTTCTGAGTCATGCGAACCAGGATACGCGTCGGGGCGGACATCCGTACCAGCACCAAGATAGACAGATCTGTCTTGTTTAGGCATACCGTACGGTTTAGTATTAGCATTCAGCTACAGCACTTTTAGAAACGTGAAAGGACCCCAGAATGTTCAAGAAGATCGCTGCCGCCGTGGCAGCTGGCTCCCTCGTTCTTGGCCTCACCGCATGCGGCTCCAGCGAGAGCACCGATGCGGGCGACGACAAGACCATTCGCGTCGCAACCTCCCCGGGCCCGTACTCTGAGCTCTTCCAGGACGGTGTCGCACCCATCCTGGAGGAAGAGGGCTACACGGTCGACGTCCAGAACTTCACCGACCTCACCCAGGCCGACACCGCTCTCGCGGAGGGCTCCGCCGACCTCAACGTCGAGCAGCACACCGCGTGGATGAACGTGTTCAACGAGGAAAAGGGCGCAAACCTCACCTCCATCACCGAAGTTCCGACGGTGCCGGCGGGCCTGTACTCGGAGAAGCACAAGTCCCTGGACGAGGTCGCTGACGGCCAGACGGTCGGCATCCCGCTCGATGGCTCGAATAAGTCCCGCGCACTCCACGTGCTTGTCGACGCAGGCTGGATCACCCTCCGCGACGACGCCGACGAGACGTTGCTCGCAGAGTCGGACATCGATGAGAACCCGCACAACCTCGAAATCAAGCCGATGGACTCCGCGAACCTGTCGCGCTCCCTCCCGGATCTCGACTGGGCCGTCATCCCGGGCTCGATGAGCTACTCCGCCAAGCTCGACCCAAACCTGCAGGTCTTCCAGGAGGAACTGCGCCCTGAGCTGATCCTCGTCGCGGTCACTACCGAGGACAAGAAGGACGCTCCGTGGGCGAATGCTGTCGCTGAGGCGTATCGTTCCGACGAGTTCAAGGAGTTCTTCGACTCCCAGAACGAGAACGATTACTGGTTCCTGCCCGACTCTCTGAAGTAAGCGAACTGACTTCCATGACTGACGCTGTTGTATTCGACCATGTCGGAAGGGTGTTCCCGACGCGGGATAGCTCCTTCGCCGCCCTCGACGACATCAGTTTCACTGTCCCCGAAGGCAGTGTCACCGGTGTCGTGGGCACCTCGGGTGCCGGCAAATCCACGCTGATCCGGATGGTGAACGGACTGGAAACCCCGAGTTCCGGCGCCGTCACCGTGAACGGACAGCAGCCGGCTTCCTTGAGCACGTCCGAGCTGCGTGAGCTCCGCCGGAAAGTCGCCATGGTCTTCCAAAGCGTCAACCTCCTGGAAACGAAAACGGTCGCGGAGAATGTGGCCACCCCGTTGAAGCTGACCAAGACGCCGAAGAGTGAGATCGAAAGCCGCACTGCTGAGGTGCTTGAGCTGGTCGGCCTCACCGACCGCGCCCAGCACAAGCCGCGGCAGCTCTCCGGCGGTCAGCGTCAGCGCGTGGGCATCGCCCGCGCGCTTGTCACGGAGCCCACAATGCTGCTTTGCGACGAGCCCACATCCGCCCTCGACCCCATCACCACCTCCCAGATCCTCGACCTGCTCCGCAATATCAACGAGGAACTCGGAGTGACGATTTTGATCATCACCCACCAGATCGACGTGATTGCCCGCTTGGCCGACAACGTGGCGGTGCTCTCCGAGGGCCGTCTTGTGGAATCCGGCCCAGTGGCACAGGTCTTCG
Organism: Corynebacterium sp. CCUG 65737; assembly: GCF_024454115.1. NCBI lineage: Bacteria > Bacillati > Actinomycetota > Actinomycetes > Mycobacteriales > Corynebacteriaceae > Corynebacterium > Corynebacterium sp. CCUG 65737. The sequence continues at coordinate 118,021 of NZ_JAGPZB010000003.1, read as the reverse complement.
CGGGCCCGCAGCACGAACTGACCCAGAAATTCGTGGACACCGTAATCCCGCCCGAACTCGATGCCACCGCGCGTGAGGCTCTCTCCCGCGCACTGGTGAAGAATAGCGAGATGTAACAGCATGAATCAGCTCAATACGTGGTGGCGCGACACCACTGGCTCCCGCGTCACTCCGGAGATGTACCTCGACTCCTTCGGCGAGACCCTCTACATGGTCGGCATTTCTCTGTTCCTCGGCGCATTGTTGGGCATCCCGCTGGCGCTCGCCTTCGTGATCACCCGGCCGGGCGGTTTGAAGCCCAACAAGGTTGTCTACGGCGTTCTCAATGTGGTCGTGAACATCATCCGTTCGCTGCCGTTCATTATCCTGCTGGTGGCTATTTCTCCGTTCACCCGCGTGATCGCGGGAACCGCCATCGGCACCACCGCGGCGCTCGTCCCGCTGACCTTGTACATCGCCCCGTTCATCGCCCGCCTCATCGAGCAGTCCCTGCTGGAGGTCAACCCCGGCATCACCGAGGCTGCCGATTCCATGGGCGCCAGCCTCTTCCAGACCATCAGATACTTCCTCCTGCCAGAGGCGAAGTCGTCCATCATTCTCGCCGTCACCACGGCAACGATCGGCCTGATCTCCGCCACGGCGATGGCCGGCACGATCGGCGGCGGCGGCGTCGGCGACCTTGCTATCTCGTACGGCTACCAGCAGTTCGACTCGATCGCGATGCTCACGACGGTGGTGCTCCTGATCATCATCGTCCAGGCCATCCAGTCTGTGGGCAACACGCTCGCCCGTCGCGCGCGGGCGTAGAGAGGTAGTCATAGCTAAAGAGTCGAGGGTCTAGTGGATCTAGATTCCAGGAGCTAGATCCACCAGCGCCTCAGCACCCACCGTCCCAGCACCCCCTCACCCCGCCCCGCCCTCGAACGCAGTCATGGCCAGGTAGGCCTCGCTGAAGTGGGCGGGGTTATGTAGGTCGATCTCGCACAGTTTCTCGATCTTGGCCATCCGGGTCCGCACGGTATGGCGGTGCACACCCAGAGCCTCGGCGGCCTCGCCCAGCCGCGCACCGTGACGAAGAAAAACGGCGAGGGTGGTCTCGTAATCTGTCCCGTAGGCGGCATCAAAGCTGATCAGCCGGCCGAAAATCTCTTCGCGTCTGGCAGCGAGCGCGTGGGCGACGGTGGGGTCGCGCAGCCACGGAAGCCCCGAATCATTGGCGCGAGCCACATCGCCAGGCCGCAGAGTCCGCGCTCTGGAGACGAGCTGATTCACGTGGTCCAGCGTCAGCCGGGCAAGCAGCACCGGTCCACCTGCAGCGATGCGCACGCGGCCGCGGTGCTCACCGAGGGTGCCGAGCACATCGCGCACGGTCACATCGGGGCGCACCACCATCAGGAAGGTCGTTTCATCGACCTCGAGGACATGTAGTAGCCGATCGCTTTTCGACGTCTCCCTGTCCAGCCGCTCCACCACCGCCTGCATCCCGCGGGGCGATTGCGCCGCGATGACGATCGGCCGGGTGAAGCCTTCCCGGTCGACTGGAGTGTCAACGGCACCGGAATAGAGCTCCCCCTCATCCGTGATGCCGAGGCGGATGCGCAGCGCGAAGGAATTGAGCTGGTTATGGATCCGCCGCAAGTGAGCCGGGCGCGATAAAAGGGTGGCTGCTAGGCCGGCGTAGTGGCGGATGAGAGACCGGTCTTGGTCTGTGAGCGTGCGTGTGGAGGTCACATCGACCGTGTACGGCCGACCGTCGGTGGCGGACGAGCTGATGCGGTAGGAGCTCGAGTAGGTCTTTTTCATCGCGTTGAAGGCCCGCGAGACTTGCTCGGCGATCAGAAGGCCGTTGGGGTCTTTGATGGTCACACGGGCCTCGAGGGTGGTGGCGGCATCGCGCGTGAGGGCTTTGACGTCGCCCGCGGTGGCGGTCTGCGTGAGCTTCTCCTGGGAGTGGAGCAGTTGCTGGTGCAGGTAAGCGCGCTTTTCCTGTTCGGCGGTGGAGCGGCGGTGCTGCTCTTCATGGACGGCGCTCAAAATCCGGGCGAACGGCACGGGCCGCGACACTTCGAACAGGCCCACGTTGTTCTCCCGCGCGGCGTCCACGACGGCATCTGGGATGCGTCCGAAGACGGTGCTGATGCCGAAGCCGACCGCCACGGTGCCCTGCTCCGCGAGATGCTCGACATGTCCGCGCAGGCCATCGGAGTTGTCACGGAATGCAGCGCCAACGGTGAGCACGAATGCTTCCTGCTGGATGAAAGACCCCGGGGTTTCCAGCTCGTTGATTTGCACGACGGTGAAAGAGGGCTTCGGCGGCGCGACAATCTCGGTCAAGCCGAGGTGTTGGCTATCGACGAGAAATGTGAAGGGAAACAACTCATAGTCTCCGTTCTGTATAAACTCACGTCTCTATTTCGCCACACTGTACATGACGCGGGTCACCTTCTTCGCTCCATACTGTTTTGTCAACAAATAGTTACCGGTTTTGAAGGAGTGATCATGCAGGACCTCACCTACCGCCTACCCCAGGAACGCCGCGTCACCAGCGCTCCAACTGACGGGGAGAACGCGCGCTTGAATGAACGCCGGGAAGAAGCCGTCGCTCGTGCAATGGCGCCGGGCCTGCCGCGCTACATCATCGACGGGGACGGGGGCGTGCTTATCGACGCCGACGGTAACTCCCTCATCGACTTCGCCTCCGGCATCGCGGTGACCTCGGTCGGTGTCTCCAATCCCCGGGTGTCTGCGGCGGTCGCAGACGCCGCGCAGAAATTCAGCCACACCTGCTTCCTCGTCACCGGTTACGAAGGATTCGTGGCTGTCTGCGAGAAGCTTAATGAGCTCACGCCGGGCGATTTCCCGAAGAAGACCGCGCTGTTCAACACCGGTGCGGAAGCAGTGGAGAACGCGGTGAAGATCGCCCGCGCCCACACCGGGAAATACGCGGTGGCCGCCTTCGATAACGCCTACCACGGGCGCACGAACTTCACGCTGGCCATGACAGCGAAGAATAAGCCGTACAAGGATGGTTTCGGGCCGTTCGCCTCGGATGTCCACCGCGTGCCCGCGTCGTACCCACTGCACGACGGGCTGACGGGCGAACAGGCGGCGGAGCGAACGATCCGCGTGCTCGAAACGCAGATCGGCGCGGACAACCTCTCCTGCGTGGTGCTTGAACCGATCCAAGGCGAGGGCGGATTCGTCGAACCAGCGAAAGGGTTCCTACCAGCGATCGTATCCTGGTGCCGTGAGAACAACGTCGTCTTCGTCGCCGACGAAGTCCAAGCTGGCCTGGCGCGCACAGGCGACATGTTCGCCTGTGACAACGAAGGAATCGAACCCGACCTGATCACCACAGCCAAGGCGATCGCAGGTGGCCTGCCTTTGTCTGCTGTGACCGGCCGCGCGGAGATCATGGACGCGCCCGGACCCGGCGCGCTCGGCGGCACCTACGCCGGAAATCCACTGGCCTGCGCCGCAGCGCTGGCAGTCTTCGAAGAAATCGAGGACAACGACCTGCGGAGCCGGGCGAAAGAGATCGAGTCGCTGATCCGGGCGCACCTCGAACCACTCGTGGATAAAGAGAAAGTGCGCGAAGTCCGTGGCCGCGGCGCCATGATCGCCCTCGAGTTGGACACCGGCGAACGCGCAACCGCCGCCGCCAACACATGCAAGGAGCAGGGCGTTGTGACGCTCACCTGCGGCACAGACGGCAACGTGATCCGCCTTCTCCCGCCGCTGGTCATCCCGGAGACTCTGCTCGTCGAGGGCCTAGAAATCCTCGTTGCCGCCGTCAAGAACACCTTCTAAGCACCGCACCACGCACACACCCAAGGAGTTGACCGACATGACACTGACCACCGATCAGCAGCTGCCGGATAACCTGCCACTGGATCCGCGCGCCGACACGTCTGCTCAGCGCGAATCGTTCACGGTGGTGAACCCGGCGACGGAGGAAGGGGTGGCAGAGGTCGCGGATACGCGTGCGGATGATTGGCTCGACGCGTTGACCCGCGCCGTAGATGCGCAAGAGAAGTTCAGCGCATTCACCCCGCGCCAGCGCGCCGATATCCTGCACGCAATCTACGAGGAAATCCTTGCGCGCGAGGATGATTTCGCGCGCACGATGACGATCGAGATGGGCAAGCCTCTCGCGGAGGCGCGCGGGGAAACGGCGAATACGGCGGACTATTTCCGCTGGTTCGGCGAGGAAGCGGTGCGAATTCCCGGCCGTTACGCCCAGTCGCCGTCCGGTGCCGGGGACATCGTCGTCTCGCGCGCGCCGGTGGGTCCGGTCCTAGCGATCACGCCGTGGAATTTCCCGCTCGCGATGGGTGCCCGCAAGATCGCGCCCGCGCTTGCGGCCGGCTGCCCGGTGCTGGTCAAGCCCGCCAGGGAGACTCCGCTATCGATGCTGCTGCTCGGCCAGGTCATGTGGGACGTGCTGGAGCGTTTCGACGCCCCGCGCGACCTCATCCACGTCCTCCCCAGCACGACGTCGAGCGAGCTGTCGGACACCCTGATGGCGGATGAACGCCTGCGGAAGATCACATTCACCGGCTCGACGAAGGTGGGCAAGATCCTCGTGAAACAGTCGTCGCAGCACCTGCAGCGCGCGTCGATGGAGCTCGGCGGCAACGCCCCGTTCGTCGTCGCGGAGGATGCCGATATGGACCTCGCGCTGAACTGCGCCATGCAGGCGAAACTGCGCAACGGCGGCGAGGTGTGCGTCGCTGCCAACCGCTTTATCGTGCACGAATCGATCGCCGCGGACTTCGCAGAACGACTCAGCAAGAAGATGGACAAGGTCGTCATGGGCAACGGGCTTGACGACGGCACCACCCTCGGCCCCATGATCACCGCCGCCCAACGCGACGGCATCCACGACCTGGTCACCGAGACCGTCGAAGCCGGTGCCACCGTCCACCGCGGCGGTGAGGTCCCGGACCGGAAGGGCTTCTTCTACCCGTCCACCGTGCTCAGCGGCATCCCCGACGGGGCGCGGATTTTGCGCGAGGAAATCTTCGGGCCGGTCGCGACAGTGACCACGTTCAGCACGCTCGACGAGGCGATCGAGAAGGCCAACGACACCGAATTCGGTCTCGCGGCCTACGCGTTTTCCGAGAACACGCACACCTGCAAGCGCTTCGCCAAAGAACTCGCCGCCGGGATGGTGGGAATCAACCGCGGCATGATCACCGACATCGCCGCCCCGTTCGGCGGCATCAAGCAATCCGGTTTCGGCCGCGAAGGCGGGACCGAGGGAATCGAGGAATACCTGGACATCCGCTATATCGGCTTCTAAACGGCCGGATCCCCCCAGCAACTCCCGCATAGAGAAAGGTTCTTTCATGGGACTGAGAGTGTTCAATATCGCGATGGCATTTGTCGGCGTGCTCGTCGGCGCCAGCTTCGCTTCCGGCCGTGAGACATTGCAGTATTTTGTGGCCTTCGGCAACTGGGGTGTGCTCGGCGCGATCATTACGGCGCTGGCACTGGCGCTAACTGGCTTCGCCATGCTGCAGCTAGGCAGCTACCACCGCGCCACCGAGCACACGAGCGTGTTCGACGAGATCTCCGGTCCGATCGTGTCCAAGATCCTCGACGCCGCCACCCTGGTCTGCCTGTTCTGCATCGGTTTTTCCATGTTCGCCGGTGCGGGCGCCAACCTGAACCAGCAATTCGGGTGGCCGGAATGGGTCGGCGCAACCATCATGCTGGTCTTAGTGCTGCTCACCGGCCTGTTGGACGTGGAGAAGGTGACGGTGGCGATCGGTGCGCTGACCCCGCTGATCATCATCATGATCGGCATCGCCACGGTGTGGGCGATCATCAACGCCAACCCGGACTTCTCCAACCTGCACGAGCAGGCTACCCAGGTTCCGACGACACTGCCGAATTGGTGGGTGTCCGCGATCAACAGCATCGGCCTGCAAGTTATCGTCGGTGTGTCCATGGCGATCGTGATCGGTGGCAGTCTCTTCGACCCCCGCGAAGCGGGCCTCGGCGGCCTCGCCGGCGGCGCGTGCTTCCTTTTCCTGCTGGCCATGCTGGTCACCGCGCTGTACTTGAGCGTGGACACTGTAAAGGACCAGGAAATGCCCACCCTGGCGATGGTCACTGACATCCACCCCATCCTCGGCCTGGTCATGACAGTGGCCATCTACGGCATGGTCTACAACACCGCGATCGGCATGTTCTACGCCTTCGGCAAGCGCATTTCACGCAATAACCCGAAGCGCTTCTACCCCGTCTACGTCGTCACCGCGCTTGTCGGCTTCGTTCTCAGTTTCATCGGCTTCAGCAACCTCATCGGCTGGGTCTACCCCATCCTCGGCTACATGGGGATCCTCATCATGGTCATCATCGGCTGGGCCTGGTGGACGCACCGCCACGACCTGCGCAAGGAGATTTCCCTGCGCCGCGAGGCACGGCGCCTGTTCCGCCGCCACGGCAGCGCGGATGCTCTCCCCGCGGCGGACAGGAAGAAGCTCGAGGAATCCGCCCGCAAATCCAATATCGAAGACCACGAGTTCATTGGGGAGCTGGAGCAGGACCTGGAGTCGTCGATAAGCGAACAGCGAAACTAAAAAGGAGACCGTAAGAAAATGGCGCTACAGCAACCACAAGCCGGCCCCTTAAAAGGCATTGTCGTCGCGGATTTTTCGCGCGTGCTCGCTGGGCCGTATGCGACGATGCTGCTCGCGGACCTCGGCGCGACCGTGATCAAGGTCGAGGGGCCGAATGGCGACGACACCCGCGGGTGGGTGCCGCCGAAGCGCGGCGATGTGGGCACGTACTACCTGTCGATCAACCGCAACAAGAATTCCATCAAGCTCAATTTGAAGGACCCGGACGACCTGGACACGGCGTACGCGATCATTGACCGGGCGGACGTGCTGATCGACAATTTCCGTGTCGGCAGCCTTGATAAATTCGGGCTCGACCCAGAGACCGTGAGAAAACGGTGGCCGGAGCTCATTCACGCGAAAATCACGGGCTTCGGCTCGCGCGCTGGGGCGCAGCTTCCCGGCTACGACATGCTCATTCAAGCGTCCAGCGGGTTCATGTCCATGACGGGCTCGCCCGACGGCCCGCCGCAAAAAGCAGGCTACGCATTCATCGACGTCCTCACCGGCCTGCACACCACCGTCGGCATCCTCGCATCGCTCTTGCGCCGCGAACGATTCGGCGGCGGCGGGGAGACGATCCGCACCAACCTCCTGTCTGCGGCCCTGTCGTCCATGGTCAACATGACATCCGCCGCCGTCGCCTCCGACGCCGAGATGACCCGCACGGGCAACGACCACCCGTCGATCTTCCCGTACGGCCCCTTCCCCGCCAAGGACCGCGAGCTCGTCATCTGCGTCGGCAACAACAAGCAATTCGCAACGCTTGTCAACGGCCTCGGCTCCCCCGAGCTTGCCGACGATCCCCGCTTTGCCACCAACGAGCAGCGCAATGCCAACCGCGAGGAACTGCGCCCGATCCTCACCGAACTGCTCGCGTCGAAGAACGCCGACGAATGGATCGACCTGTTCCGCGCCAAGGGCCTTCCCATCGCACCCATCCTGTCGGTGCGTGAAGCCATCGGCTTCGCCGACGACCTCGAGCTCGAGCCCGTCGTCGAAATCACCACTAAGGACGGCACCGACCGCGTCCCCTTCGTCTCCAATCCCCTCGACATGAGCTCCGGCGGCATCACCTACACCAAGGCCGCCCCCGGCCTCGACGAAGATCGCGGCGACGTCCTCGAGTGGATCGCCCAAACTCCTGCCAAATAACCGCTTCCATCTCTTCAGCCTCTTCAACTTCCGAAAGGAACCTCATGACCTCCGCATCTCCCCTCGCCACCGACCTCATCAACTTCGACAGCCTGCTCTCCCGCGATGAAATCGAATGGCGCGACGATATCCGTTCCTTCGTCGAAAGCGAGATCAAACCCCACGTCGGCCAGTGGTACGAAGACGCCCACGTGCCCTTCGAACTCATCCCCCGCTTCGCTGAAAAAGGCATGATCGGCGCACACCTGTCCGGCTACGGCTGCCCCGGCCGCTCCGCCGTGGACTACGGCCTGGCCATGCTCGAGGTCGAAGCAGCTGACTCCGGCCTGCGCACCATCTTCTCCGTGCTCGGTTCGCTGGCTATGACCTCGATCCACCTCAACGGCACCGAGGAGCAGAAGGAGAAATACCTGCCCAAAATGGCTGCCGGCGAGCTTCTCGGCGCCTTCGGCCTGACAGAGCCCACCGCCGGTTCCGACCCCGCCTCCATGACCACCCGCGCCACCTACAAGCCCGGTGAAGGCTGGGTGCTCAACGGCGAGAAACGCTGGATCGGCCTGTCCCACTACGCCGACCTGACCATCATCTGGGCCAAGGTGTCCACCGCCGACCTCGAAGCCGCTGGTCTCGACGGGTTTCCGGAGGGCCGCGACGAGACCATCGCCGGCTTCATCGTGGAGAAGGACACCCCGGGCTTCGACCCCCAGCAGATCGACAAGAAACTGTCCATGCGTGTTTCCACCCAGGCACACATCTATATGAAGGACGCTCTTGTCGGCGAAGACAAGATCCTCTCGGGCCGCTTCGGCCTCAAAGCCCCGTTCATGTGTCTTAACGAGGCCCGCTACGGCATCGGCTGGGGTGTGCTCGGCGCCGCCCGCGACTCCATCGAATGCGCCCTCGCTTACGCCAAGGAGCGCACCCAGTTCGGCAAACCGCTCGCCGGTTTCCAGCTCACCCAGAAAAAGCTCGTCGACATGGCCGTTGGGCTGAACCAGGGCTACCTGCTGGCTCTGCACATCGGCCGCCAGAAAGACGCCGGCACCCTGGACATCTCCCAGATCTCCGTGGCCAAGCTCCAGAACACCCGCACCGCCATCGAGATCGCCCGCGAGGCCCGCACCATTCTCGGCGGCAACGGCGTGACCCACGACTACTCCCCCATCCGCCACGCCGCCAACCTCGAATCCGTGCGCACTTACGAGGGCACCGACGAGATGCACACCCTCATCCTCGGCCAGAAGATGACCGGCATCGGCGCGTTCGCGTAGGGGCCCGTGGTGGTGGCCCGTGGACTCGTGGATCTCGATTACCTAGTTACCGCAGCCACTAAATCTGACCTGGGGTTTTACCGGCGGTCAGTGGTGTGGATGTAATCGAGATCCACGCGGGTCCACTGGAGCGCACGGCCGGGGCCATCCTTCAGGAATCAAAAGAGCCCTTAAGAATTCTGCGGATCGGATATCCCTCGACGAAAAGCCGGCTTTCCAGCTGCAAGTTCTAGATACTCATCGAGGAAGCCCACACGCATGCCAGTGCGGAAAAGGAAGTTATCCAGGGCAACGATTGTCGCCATCACGGAGTTTGGTTCATAGGGTTCACCTAAGGTTCGTTCGGCCCGGTTCTTCGCACTCGTTGGCACTTTCGGCTGGTCAAGAACGAAACAATTCCACAAGCGTGATGAGTGAGCACACTTATTCCTCACAAAGGTGAAGGAACGCAGCTGGCTGGCAAGAAAAGGTTTACCAACCCCGAGGGTAGAACAAGTTTCTCCATACACAGCACCAGCGTCATTCCTGTAAGTGATCGCCTTAGAAAGCGTTCCCAACGAGAACGTTTCAACGGCCACCCACACCGGTACGTCTCTCAACCAGGCAGGACCCCTCCCAGCTGCATCTTTGCGGTATTTACTTATATACGGCTCCTTCGATCGTTGAAGCTCACTAGCAATCAGTTTGTGCGTCGGCTTCACTGAAGGATCTTTAGGCAGCTTGTAAGACGTGGACCTAAGGAAGCTTTCGTACGGACCATGTTTCGCGCCCTCACTCAGAGCGAACGCGGTTCGAGTAGAAATCTCAGCGAGTTGGATCCCGTCGAGCAGGAGAGACCTCAAGCGTGCATCCAATTCGTACAGATCGACGATTTCATCCCACGTAGCACCAGCAATGAATTCATCTTCACCATGCGCCAAGTCCTTTTGGAAATAGCGCATATAGCCAGAGAAACGGTAGTAGTTATTCCGTTCCAGGAAACGAGCGACGGCTTTCTCGGATGGGATGCTAAGTCCTCGATCCTTGATTTTCTCGACCTGCTCTTGGACCGACAGGTAGTCTTTCCGCCTGTTCACAGTGCTAAGAATAACAAGCCCCCCTCTCATATTGCGCTGTTCCGATGAGAAGCTTGGAGGGGGTCTCGATTGATTAAAATACTACCCAATCTGCACAAATAGAGCAATGCACTGCGTAGGTTTCGTTACATATTCAGCACCGACGAGATGCACACCCTGATCCTCGGCCAGAAGATGACCGGCATCGGCGCGTTCGCGTAGGGGCCCGTGGTGGTGGCCCGTGGACTCGTGGATCTCGATTACCTAGTTACCGCAGCCACTAAATCTGACCTGGGGTTTTACCGGCGGTCAGTGGTGTGGATGTAATCGAGATCCACGCGGGTCCACTGGAGCGCACGGCCGGGGCCTTGAGCCCCTTCTCCAAAACGACGGAAACCCCGGGAAACCATGTACACGGTTCCCGGGGTTAGCCGTTTGAAAGTGGTTGTAAGCCTCGGAGGCTCAGGGGCTCGGACCTTAGGGGCCTGGGACCTTCGAGTCTTAGAGGCCTCCGACGACCTCGTCGCGGGCGGCGACCATGTTGGCCAGGGCCGGTTCGACCTCGGCGTAGCCGCGCGTCTTCAGGCCGCAGTCCGGGTTGACCCAGAGGCGGTCGGTCGGAACGTTCTCCAGGGCGGCCTTGATGAGCTCGACCATCTCTTCCTTGGACGGGATGCGCGGGGAGTGGATGTCGTAGACACCCGGGCCGATCTCGGCATGGAAGGTCTCGTCGATGTCCTCGAGCAGCTCCATCTTGGAACGTGCGGCCTCGATGGAGGTGACGTCGGCATCCAGGCCGGCGACGGCATCGATGATCTGGCCGAACTCGGAGTAGCAGAGGTGGGTGTGGATCTGCGTGGTCGGCTGCGCCTCCAGGGCGACGAGGCGGAAGGCGCGGACGGCCCAGTCGAGGTAGGACGGGCGGTCGTCGGCACGCAGCGGCAGGAGCTCGCGCAGGGCCGGCTCGTCGATCTGGATGACCTTGATGCCGGCCTTCTCCAGGTCGGCGACCTCGTCGGCGAGAGCGACGCCGATCTGGTCGGCGGAGACGGACAGCGGCACGTCGTCACGCTTGAAGGACCAGGCCAGGATGGTCACCGGGCCGGTGAGCATGCCCTTAACCGGGTGGTCGGACAGGGACTGCGCGAAGGCGGACCACTCGACGGTCATGGCCTCCGGGCGGGAGACGTCGCCGACAACGATCGGCGGACGGGTGCAGCGGGAGCCGTAGGACTGGACCCAGCCGTTCTCGGTGACGACGAAGCCGTCGAGAAGCTCTGCGAAGTACTGGACCATGTCGTTGCGCTCCGGCTCGCCGTGGACGAGCACGTCGAGGCCCAGGCGTTCCTGCAGCTCGATGACCTGCTTGATCTCGGTCTTGAGAGCCTCGTTGTACTGCTCGTCGGTGAGCTCGTCTGCGCGGTGGTCGGCGCGGGCCTTGCGGATCTCGGTGGTCTGCGGGAAGGAGCCGATCGTGGTGGTCGGCAACTGCGGCAGGCCGAGGGCCTTCTGAGCTTCCTGGCGCTCCGCGAACTCCGGCTGGCGCTGGACGGCACCGTCAGGCAGTGCGGCAACACGGTCGGTGACAGCGGAGTTGTGGATACGAGTGGACTCTGCACGCGTGCGCACAGCCCGGTCAGAACGGCCGAATGCCTCCGGTGCGTTGCCCTCGCCGGCAACGAGAGCTGTGATCTCTTCGATCTTCTCGTCGGCAAAAGACAGCCACGGTGCGACCTCGACCGGGATGTTCTTCTCGGCGTTCAGGGTGTGTGGGACGTGCTGCAGGGAGGTGGAGGTGGACACGTGCGGTTCGCCCGCGGTGCCCAGGGTCTCCAGGACCTCGACCTTCTTGCGCAGGTCAGCGGCCCAGACGTTGCGGCCGTCGATGAGGCCGGCAACGAGGGTGGTGCCATCCTGGACGGCTGCAGCGACACGCTGCGGGTAGTCCGGGTCAGCGTCAAGGGTCCACGGGGACAGGTCGACGTGGAGAGCCTCCGGCTTCACCGATGCCAGGGCGTTCAGGCCCTCGCGCAGCGAGCCGTACGGGGTGGTGATGTACACATTTGGACGCTGTTCAGCGTCCAAAAGACGGGACCAAGCGGACTGCGCGTACTTCGCCAGCTCAGCATCCGGGGTGGACAGGTCGGCGACCAGTGCGGGCTCTGCAACCTGGACCCACTCAGCGCCGGCTTCCTTGAGGGCGGCGAAGACCTGTGCGTAAGCGTCGACAAGCTTGTCCAGCAGCGACCACTCGACCGGCTTGGCCAGCGCGAGCAGGGTGATCGGGCCGACGAGTGCCGGGCGGACAGCGTGGCCAGCCTCGCGGGCTTCCTCAACCAGGCGGACAATGCGCTCCGGAGCCGGGGTGATGTCCTGGCCAGCCTCAACCTCAGGCACGAGGTAGTGGTAGTTGGTGTCGAACCACTTGGTCATCTCCAGCGGCACACGGGTGTCGTTGCCGCGGGCGAGAGCGAACTCCTCGTCCAGGTCGGTGCCGCCAGCGATCAGGCCGACGGTCAGGCCGGTCTCGAGCACCTGGTCGTAGTACGCGACATCCGCCGGGATGGCGTAGTCCTCGGTCAGACCGAGGTCGCGCAGGTGGTTGTAGGTGTCGATGCGCAGCGCGCGCGTCGTGGTGCGGAACGTGTCAGCGTCAATGCGGCCGGCCCAGTAGGACTCCAGCGCGCGCTTGAGCTCGCGGTTCGCACCGATGCGGGGGTAACCCTCGATCGTTGCCTTAGGGAAATTCGTCACAGTATCTCCTTAGTTGGTTGGTTTCTCAATGCCGAGCCTAGACAACAGGTCCTCGGTCACCGCCAGGTTGTTGTGGGTGTAGATGTGCAGACCGCCAACGCCGGCGTCGAGAAGCTTCTGCGTGAGCTCAACAGTGAGCTGCATACCCGCCTCATACTCCTCCTCCGGCGTACTGGCCGACGACAACGCGTCAACCACGGTCCGCGGTACCTCAATCCCCGACAGCACGCCCATGCGCTCGACCCGCTTCAGGCTGGTCATAGGCATGATGCCGGGGATGAGGGGGATGCGCACGCCAGCCATGCGCGACTGCTCCGCGAACTGGAGGTAGTCCTCGGCCGCGAAGAACAACTGCGTGATGGCGAAGTCCGCGCCGAGGCGCTGCTTCGACAGCAGAACGTCCAAGTCGAGGTCCGGCGTCGGCGACTCCGCGTGGCCGGAGGGATAACACGCCACCGACAGGGCGAGCTTGCCCGCGGCGAGGCGGTACGCATTCTCCTCCTCGATCTCCTGGATGAGGGTGAGCAGCTGCGTCGCGTACTGCAGGTAGCCCTCCGGCAGGCTGGTCTCCCCCTCCGGGAGGTCACCGCGCAGGGCGAGGAATCCGCGCACACCAGAGTCGATTAGGCGGCGGATCCAGTCCGCCAGTTCCTCTTCCGTGCCCGCTGTGCAGGCCAGGTGAGCGATGGTCGGCAAGTTCGTCGACTCGGTCAGGCGCGCAATGAAGTCGGCCGTGCCCTCTAGCCAGCCCGAACGCCGTGAACTCGTCACAGCAATGTAGTCGGGTTTGTAGGCCGCCAGCCCCGAAACGAGGTCCTTCAGTTTGGCCTCATCAGCATCATGGCGCGGAGGGATGAGCTCGAAACTCAAAGCCGTGCGCGCAGGAGTGCGAGCCGGCTGTTCCAGTGCTTCATCGAGGGGATCCAAGGGCGCAGACGCCGACAGCCTCGACGAAAAATGTCCTTCAGACAACGAAGGAGTCCTTTCGTCCTAGTCGGTTTAGGTTTATCTGTTCAACGTTTCCGCTTTAGCGGGGCGTTGAACTGGCTGGGCTCAGCACTTGGAAAACTGTGTGTGAATGTAACCCCCGGGCTGCGGGGCGATCAAAAGGTCAGCGGGCGGGGCGGGGTGTTCGTGCTGGTTGAGGGGGTTCCCTGCGTGAATTTAATTCGGCTTCCCGGGCGGTTGAGCGGTGCGGAAATGGACCGAGCGGTCCAGATCGCCCGGGGCCGGGCGGAATAGAATTTTACTATCGCCTTCTAGGCCGAAAACGGGCCGAAATAGGGCCGGAGAACGCGCAAAAGGCGATACTAAAACTCTATAGACGGCGAGAACCCGCAGACATACCTACTGTGGAGGGCAAAGTTAACTCTCCGAAAGGTGACCTACACCATGAACCTTCGCAATATCCGTCTGGCCATGAAGGTGGCCAACCACTTTTACGGCCAGTACCGCGACCTGAACCAGGCTGAGAAGCGCAACGTCTACGAAGCAGTGCGCGTTCTGGCCAACCCGAGCCGCGGTGTTGACGCAGACGACCTCAAGGACATTGACAACATCGACGACATCATTGACGAGTCCCGCTTCAGCGAGGCCCGCCGCGAAGCCGGTGACATCACCCGCGCCGCGCACGCCCGCCTGGACCGCCGCCGCGCCCAGTTCGACTCGGACCAGCTGGGCAAGCGAGTGTTGAAGAACGCGGAGAAGACCGCCAAGAAGAACAAGCGCAAGAAGCAGGCGAAGGGCATCGGCGCAGCGACCGGCGTGCTTGCTCTCCTGGCCGCGATCGGTGGCGCTGTCTGGTACTTCTTCCTGCGCGAGGAGCCGAAGCAGGCGCCACGCAAGGACCACCGTCCGGTGAAGAAGACGGACGAGCACACCAATTCGGACGGCTCTGTGACCCACGTGTACTCGACCACCACGAGCCAGCGCACCCAAGCGCAGGGTGAGACAGCCGACAAGATCGGCAGCGGCAACCGCGTCGAGAACGAGGCCGCTGGCGCTCACTCGGCTCACGGCCCGCTGTCGGAGGAGCCGGCGGAGCGCGATGAGGAGCTTCTGTCCTCCATCGATGAGCAGCTGTCCACGCTGGACACGCTTGACGACGATCAGCGCAACGCCACCAACCCCCGCGGCAACCAGTAACGGCGGTAGTTACCCCGCGTTCCTCCAGGCCGTGAGCAACCGGCCAACAAGGCGGCGCTGCACGTCTGCGTCAACTGCCACCATCTCGCCGTCGAGAGGCCGTGTGACCACGAACATCTCGGCGGCGAACTCGAGCGGCGTGAGCCCGGCAGGCACCAGGCCGGCTGGCGCAGCCTTGTCTAGGACGCCCTGGAAGGCGTCGATGGTGGCCGCCCGTTTCTCGGACAGCTCAGGGTGGTGCCGCCACCGGTCGTGAGCAATGGCGGCGACTAGGGGCCCCGCGCCGTAGTCGAGAAGTTGCCACACGAAGGTGTCCCAGTGGGCCTGGGGGTCGTCGGCAAAGCGCGTGAGGGCTTCGTCGATGAACTCCCCCACGTTCGTCAACAACCGCAGCCCGCACGCGGCGTCGAGGTCCGCCCGGGTGGGAAAGTTGCGGTAGAGAGTGGCAATGCCGACCCCGGCGCGCGCGGCGATGGCCTCGAGGGTGACGGTGGATTCTGGGCGGGTGCGCAGCAGGTCGCATGCCGCGTCAATGATTTTTTCCCGCCGTGCTCTTGCATCAGATCTCATTGTCCCCCGCCTTGACTCCAGTCTTGCAGTGCGGGATGATACAGCATGAATTTCCGATAGTCTATCCTCCACTTAGCCGAGGGGGCACCCAGTGGAACCCATCATCAACGTCCGGGATCTCGTCTTGCGTAAAGGCGATGATCCGTTGACGTTCGACATCTACGACGGCCTGACCCTCCTGATCACCGAGCGCGAAGTCGGCGCGACCACGTTGTGCATGACGCTCGCCGGCCGCTTCAGCCAGAAGAGCGGTGACGTGCATGTCGGCGACGCCTCGAAGCCCCGCCAGCGCTTCAAGAAGGTCGCGCTGGCCGGAACCACGCTGCTGGACAGCCTGGAACGCCAGGTGGACACCCGCGAAGTCATCCGCGAGCAGGTCGCGTGGGCCCAGCCATTCTACAAGCTCGTCCCGAAGGACATTCTTAGCCATGAGCTGGTCGAACCGTGGCTCAAGCCGCTGCGCCTGACAGGCCTTGACCCGTCTCTCGATGTCGGCGACCTGACCGTCCAGGACCGCTTCCGTCTGCGCGTTCTTCTCGCGCTGGTCGCCCGCAAGAACGCCGTGGCGATCGTCGTGGACGACATCGACCAGATCCGCAGTGCAGAGCTGCGCCAGGAGCTTCTCGACGACCTCCTCACGCTCTCCCGCCACCTACCCGTTGTCGTGAGCACCGTGAACGAGGACCCGGGCAATCACGCGGACCAGGTCATAGATCTGCGCTCGGGCAACCCGTCCGAGCCCGAACTTGAAGCCGAACAGACTGAACACACCGAACACACCGATCAGACCGAGGAGGCCAGCGCATGATTTCCGGACTTCATGTGGGCACCCACTTCCGCAAGCTGCTCAATGGCGTCTTGCCGCCGCTGGCGCTGATGGCCATTACGGTTCTACCGCTGCTGTTCGGTGGTATTTTCGTGTGGTCGTACTTCGACCCGTTGGGCAACCTGGACAAGATCCCGGTGGCGCTGGTCAACTCGGACAAGGGCGCAGAGGGCCCTGACGGGGAGGAAATGCGCGCCGGCGACCAGGTGACGGAAGAGTTGCTCAAGGTCGAGCCGATGAACTTCGTCGAGGTCAGCGCGGAGGAAGCCCAGCAGGGCATCGCGGACGGCACCTATTACCTCGGGGTGGAGATCCCGGAGGACTTCTCTGAGGCCGCCGTATCGGTGAACTCGGATAACCCACACCCGGCAAAGATGAATGTCACGCTGAATAACACCAACGGCTTCATCCCCACCATGCTGGGTAATCAGGTGGCGCGCGTGATGACGGCGGTGATCAGTAGCACCGTCGGCGAGCAAATCACCAACACATTGTTCATGGGCTTCAACACCATCGGGGACGGCATGGACCAAGCCTCTGAGGGTGCCGGTCAACTGCACGAGGGTGCCGGTGAAGCGAAGGATGGCTCCCAGAAGCTTGAGGACGGGGTGCACAAGCTTGAGGATGGGGTTGGTACTGCCGTCGAAAAGCTTCCGGAGCTTGTCGAAGGCGCGCACAAGCTTGACGACGGTGCCAACAAGCTGGACGACGGCGCCAAGAAGCTCAACGAAGGCCTCGGGGAAGCTTCGGACGGCGCCGACGAGCTCGCGGACGGCATGGACAAACTGCGCACGGCGACCAACGCGCTGGGTGCCGGTGCTGCCGCTGTGTCCGCTGGAGTGGATGAAGTCACCGGTGTCAGCGACCAGCTCGCACAGCTGCAGGAGGCCAACAGGAAGATCAATGAGGCGCTGGACCAGGCGATCGACGATCTGGAGAACGTCGGCGGCCCGGCGGCGCGCGACCTCGTGGCCAAGGCCCGTGAGGCGCAGGCTGCGGCCGGCATCACCGTTGATCCGGAGACGCAGCAGATGGTCGATACCGCGCTGGATCCGGAGACGATCAGCAAACTCCGCCAACTCCGCGATGGCGCTCGCGAGCTGTCCACCCAGCTCAACGACCCCGCCGCGGAGTACGTGCAGGGCATCAACACGGCCGCCGATGGTGCGGAGACCCTCTCCGCTGCGCTGAAGCTGCTGCACGACGGCTCCGGCAAGCTCGTCACGGGTACCGGGGAACTGACCGATGGCACCGAGACACTGGTCGTCGGTGTCGACTCGGCAGCCGAGAAGACCCCGATGCTTGTCGACGGCACGCGCCAACTCGTCGTCGGCGTCGAAGCCCTCAACGAAGGCCTCATTCAGCTTGACGACGGCTCCGGCGAACTCGCCCTGAAAATCACCGAAGGCGCCGAGCAAGTCCCCCGCTTTGAAGGCTCCAAGCTGGAGGACGCCTCATCCGTGGCCTCCTCCCCTGTCCGCCTCAACGAGACGGGTGACACCCTGACTACCTTCGGCCAGGGTCTGTCCCCGTTCTTCCTGTCGCTGTCGCTGTGGTTCGGCGGCCTGATCATGTTCATGATCTTCAACCCGATTTCCCGCCGCGCAATCGACTCGGGTGCGAACCCTGCGCGTGTGGTCATGGGCACCTGGATCCCGGCGGTGGGGATCGGTTTGATTCAGGCGCTGATCCTTTGGCTCGTCCAGGTCTTCCTGCTCGATATTGACCCGGTGCACCCCGGCCAAATGCTCGGCGCGCTGTGCTTCATTTCGATGGTGTTTGTCACCTCGATCATCGCCATCAACGCCCTTTTCGGCCCTAACGTGGGCCGTCTGCTGACCATGGTGCTGATGACCTTGCAGCTTGTCGCTTCCAACGGTGTCTACCCGCCGGAAGTCCAGCCGGACTTCATCCAGTGGGTCCACTCCTGGGACCCGATGCGCTTCTCGGTGGACCTGATGCGCCACACCCTCTTCGGCTCCTCCGCCGGCGACCCGCGTTTGGAACAAGCCCTCGGTGTCCTCGCATTCGTAGGCGTGGCGGCCTTCCTCCTTGCCATGGCAGGGTTCTGGCGCGAGCGTGTCCTCATGGACAAAGACATCCACCCCGAGCTACAGGTATAGCCCGGGCTGAGCTCAGCCCGGGCTAGTCTGTGAGCTTTCAACTGGGGTTTAGCTCATGATACCGGCCAGGAACGGCACGGAATCCCTGGTGGAAATGAGCATGGTGTCCACGTGGTCGGCTGGGTACCAGCGGACCACCACGCGGTTGTTGCGCGGGTTGCCGATGAACTGGCGGGCCCAGATCTCCGAGTTGAGCACCATCCCGATCGGGGTGGGCACGTCCCAATCCCACAGACCGTGGCCCAAGAAGACCGGCTTGTCGTAGCCGCTCACCGGGGTGGTCAGGAAGTCACGGATCGCGGCGTCCGCGCCCGGTACCTCGCGCAGCGGTTTGTTGAATGCCTTCGCCAGGCTCACACCGTTCATGGCTTCAGCGACCTCGAAGAGACAGCTCTTCTTGGATTCCGCAATCATGCGACGGCCTTCGTCGGTCAAAGCGGAGTCGAAGTCGACATCCGGGTTAGCCTCTTGCACAGCAGCGAGAATGTACAGCGAGTAGGTTGCCGAGATTCCGGTCTGCGGTGTGCGCGGGAAGGTAGGTCCGGCAGCCACCATGAGGTTTTCGACGTACGCCGGTGCACCCGTTGCCACTGCACCGCGATAGTCGAGCCCCATGTCCTCACTCAGCCCCGTAGCTTGGCGAGCAACATGGAGAGAAACACCGCCTCCTTGGGACTGCCCGAT
Source organism: Corynebacterium sp. CCUG 65737 (assembly GCF_024454115.1). Taxonomy (NCBI): domain Bacteria; kingdom Bacillati; phylum Actinomycetota; class Actinomycetes; order Mycobacteriales; family Corynebacteriaceae; genus Corynebacterium; species Corynebacterium sp. CCUG 65737. The sequence continues at coordinate 98,809 of NZ_JAGPZB010000003.1, read as the reverse complement.
CACCGACCATTTGTCGGCGAACACGGGCTCACTGTCTTGCGGGATCTCCATGTTGTGCGCGGCAGCAACGGAGTCAACAACGTTCTCTGCTGCGACCTTTCCGTTGAGGTAGCTGTGGAAGCCGGGAGAATCCAGCCCCACGTAATCAGAAGCGACAATCGCGTAGCCCTCGTCCAGGAAGGTGTTAAGGTAATCTGCTTCAACCTGGGAGAGAGGGTTGATCGACGGCGCACACTCATCAGCCAAGCCGACCGTCCCGTGCGCCCAGGCCAGCACGGGCCAGCCGCCCTCCGGCTTCTCACCCTCCGGCAAGAAGACAGCGCCAGTACTCACTGCAGGTTGGTCGTGCTGGTTCACGGTGGTGTACGCAATGCGGTACTGCTCCGATGCGCTGTCTAATCCCACGCGTTGGTCGAGCGGCACCTCAGCGAGCACGGTTCCCGGTTCACCCTGCGGAGTCACGTTAGGGAGACCACTGCGGTAGACGGGATCTGGCTCTTCGACGTCATCCATCACCGCCCCGGTGTCGGCGGCGCTCGAGCCGTCCAGTTCAGAGCTGGTCGAGCTCAAGCCGTCGACCGCAGAGCTGCCCGAGCTCAACGAACTCAGCTCTGAGAGGGAGCTCGGGTCTTGCTGCGCCAGCGCCGCCGGGGGTGTTGCCATCATCCCGATGCTCAATGCCAGAGCAGCCATCGCGCTGCCGACGACTCGCGTGTTCTTCTTCATGCCATGCCTCCTGATAGAAACTTGAGGTTTCTTAATTTGTACACAAAGTTCTTCGGCTTTTCTACATGTGTTATTTACTTAGCCGATACGTGTTCGTTACATAGGCACGGCGTGGCGGTGCACAACGTGACGGAGTGGCGGACTAGTTTTCCCCGCTAACTGCAGGTTCGTCGTGATCAAACGAGACCCCCGGGGCCTCAAAAGGGGGCCTTGACGCGGAGATTTCTGTTTGCTCAGCGTTGAGGACTCAAGGGCATCCGCCTCCTGCGGAAAAGTTGACAAACTGGATTTCTGCCTACCGCCATTTGTGCAGGTCAAAAGGTTTTCGGTGCCCAAACCGGGGAAACGTTTGTCAACTTTTCCGCACAGCCTGCCAACAGCGGGACAAAATAGCGAAAGCTCCCGGGAGCCGTGCCGTTACAGCACGTCTGCCGGGAGCTTCGGGTTAGTCCTACCGGGAGTACTAGGAGAACAAGTCCAGGAACTTCTTCCACACGTTATTGCGCAGGAAGCCAGAGATGGATGTCCACAGGCGAGCCAAGGGGCTATCTCCGGAGTCCGACTTTTGTGCGGACTTCTCCTTGTTCGCCTCGGCCTTTTCTTCGGAATCGGGCTTCGAAGGCTGGGAGGCTTCGGACGATTCAGAGGGCTCGGATCCTTCTGCAGGAACGGGCGCGCCGGAGTCCACCTCGATGTCATCTTCAGTCTGCGGCAGGGGTGCGCCGGAGTCCACCTCAATGTCGTCGTCAGCCGGCGGCACGGCTCCGGATTCGACCGGTGTGGCGTCATCACCGCCGGTGAAGTTCTTAATGGTGTGGGCAGCCGGCTTCCACGAACCATCGGCACGGAGAACACCGAAGTAGTCTTCCTTATCATTGGATCCGTAGGGCTTGCGGTCGTGGAGCTGGTAGAAGATGATCGGCCCGAGGTTGGGGGTTTCGTTCCAGGCCTCCATGTAGTCCTGGTAGGTCTCCGCCTGCACCTGCTCGTTGGCGTTGAGGGTGTCCTGGCCGGTCTCGGTCAACCAGATTTCCTTGTGGCCGTCACCGTGAGCGGACATCACGGAGTGGAGGGACTTGCCTGGGGAGCGTTTCGTCTTCGGCTCATCGAACATGTAGGCCCAGCCGTTGTATTCCCAGTACTCTGCACCGATGCCGTAGGGGTGGTGGGCCAAGGAGTCGAAGTTACCCTTGGCACCAGCGTCATACATCCGCTCGAGATACTCCACACCGTTGACGACGGTGCCATCATCGTAGGTGGGAAGCACAACCTGGCCACCAGCGATGACGTTCACGTTCGGGTTAGCAGCGTGCGCCTTCGGGTAGGTCGCCTGGAGAAGCTTGGTGTAGCTTTCCGGGCTCGGGTTCGGGTTATCGGAGGATTCCCTCCAGAAGCCCTGCATCGACGGCTCGTTCCACACTTCGTAGTCCACGATTCCGTGGGCAGAGTAGCGATTGACCACGTCAGCGAAGTACCGGCCGTAGTCGTTGTAGTACTCGGGCTTCGGCGCGTAGGTGTCCTTGTAGTGGTCGAGCGAGTTCTTTTCTGCCTCGGACATGTCTCCAACGCTGGTGGCCCACTGAGGTGCGGTGGAGACCTGCATCATGACCTTGATGTCGTACTTTTTAGCGATCTCAACGGTCTGGTCGAGGAACTTCCAGTTGTAGTGACCTCGTTCGCGCTCGATGTGGTACCACGGAGCGCCAACACGGGTCCACTCAACACCCATCTCCTTGGCGGTCCGGAAGGACTCTTCGACCTCGCTTACTGATGTCGCGTCGTCGACATGCTTGGTGACAATGCCAATACCGTTCGTACCGCGGTAGGTCGTCGTATCTTCCGCCTGTGCCTGCGGAGCCACCAGGAAGGAAGCCGTCAGCGCTGTGATCACGCAGGTTGCGAGCGACGCGTTACGAGCGTTGCGCTGCGGGAAAAGTGCCTGAAGAAACTGGGTTAATCGTGCGAAACCGCTAGTGCGTGAATCCATGTTCCGTAGACCGCCTCAAGATCCGCTCTGGAATGATTGCAAAATCGTTTCATGAGTATAACGTAAAGATAAACTAAGAAACAGTCTGCGGACAGCTGATCCGAAAAGCACCCATCCGACTCGCCTTCAGGCCAAGCGGCCGATGCCGCCACCGGGCCTCCGAACTGCTCGTTTCCCACGCGGACTACGCCAATCGAGCGAGTAGCCGAACTTCCTAAGCGCCGCAACTAACCAACCGCGTTAGCTCAACCCTCCAGCTCATTTGCTGGAGGGTTCTTTCGTTTTGTGTCTGGGCACATCGCGCAATAAGACTCGTCGAATTCGCGAGTACTCACGACACTCAGTAACAAACTTGCCGAACGTTTCGCAGGAGCGCTCTACGGCTTTTCGGTCCCACGAGTAACTTCGAAAGACCCTGACGGGACATTATCCCGAGCCAGTTCGATCTTCGTCTTTCTCAAGGTCTCTCGCTCTACAGAGCAGAGCCAAAGTACGGCGATAAAGATTGGCCCTGCGATCACGAATATGAGAGCAAGAACGACCATACTGAGCACCCAAGACAAATCACGTAAACCGTGCTGGTAACTGTAATCCTCCGGTTTCAAGTCCCCTTCTGGTGCCGGGTTAGTGCTCATCAAGATGAACGACCCGCCCAAGAGATACAAAAGTGTAAGCACGCACCCACAGCCGATGACCCATAACGGTACATGCGTTGGTGTCACGAACTGGGCAGCTGCGAGCAGAAGGATCCAAAAACTGCTGGCAGCACGACACCCAAGCAAACCCTTGGCCTGCTCTATAATGCGCCAGTTGTCTTCTTTCGCCTTGAAAAAGGGTGCAATTGACATACTAAGAACGGTTAACGCGCTGAGCAGCAGAAAGATGTTTCCCGAAAGCTTATCCGGATCCAGGATCAGCGGTAGTTCGTTTTCGAGCTTGTCGCCGACCTTCTGGGCACCCAGCATCTCGACTGCACTCGCCCAAACTTGAGTTGGAGTTTGCCGGCGGTACAACGCGATAAGCGTCGTTACTGCTGCGACAAATCCGACAAGCTGGAAAAGAAAGTCGCCTCCGCTCTTCAATTCCTTGATAATGTCCGACAACTTCTTGAAATAGTCCACGACGACTGCTCCTTAGTTAAAGGCTCCGGTCCTTCGAGGGTATTGCGGATCTGTCACCGTGAAAGACATGAACGTTGAACTACGCATACCTGGTAGTCAACGCGCTTCCCCGTCGCCGCCGCGTCCCCCAGATGGGGACAATTCGGAGGCCATTGTTGCGCACCGCCCGCCGGCCCATGACGATAAGCGGAATGGATCAGCAGTTCAGTCGCGCACAATTCCTCACCGGCACTCTCATCGCCGCCGGTGCCGCCGTGCTCGGCGGGTGCGCCAATCTGGAGGGGAACACGCAGGCCAGCGGCACGCGCACCACCGCAGTCACCCCGACCAGCACGACACCGAGCACCACTGCCCCGCCGTCGGCTGAGACCTACGCGACCCTTACCCCCACTACGTTCGATCTGCACATGGACGGCATCACCGACACTGTCCCCACCACGCCCGGCGCGCACACGATCGCCCTGACCTTTGACGCGTGCGGCGGCCCGACGGGGATGGGGGTAGATGAGGCGCTCGTCGATACGCTTCGGGAGTTCAGCGTTCCCGCGACGCTCTTCCTCAACCACCGCTGGATCGAGGAGAACCCTGACATGACGCGCACGCTTCACAGCGACCCCCTCTTCCGCCTCGAAAACCACGGCACCCTCCACGCACCCTTGTCGGTGAATGGCCAATCCGCCTACGGCATCGCCGGTACGAGCTCTCCCGCCGAGGTTATTGACGAGATCGAAGTCAACCGCGAGTTGCTGCGTTCTTTCGGTGCCGATTCGACCTGGTTCCGTTCCGGAACTGCCCACTACGACGATGTCGCCGTGCAGATTGCCCGCGACCTCGGTGTGAGCATCGCCGGGTTCTCAGTCAATGGTGATGACGGAGCCAAAGCTTCCGCAAGTCAGGTCGCCGCCCGCATCCAGGACGCGCCTGACGGCGCGATTGTGCTGGCCCATATGAACCACCCCGAGTCCGGAACCGCCGCGGGTGTACGCGCCGCCCTGGAGGAGATGAGCGATGCCCGCTTCGTGTTCGTCGACGGGTCAGTGCCTGACGCGAGATAGTCAGGCTGGGGAGCCGTTCACGCTGGCCAGTAAGCTCGAGGCCATGAGAGTAGGCATCATCGGCGCTGGCATTTCGGGTCTTGCACTGGGCGCGGCACTTCACCGCAACGGCATGGACGTGCAGATTCACGAGAGTCATTCACAGGTGCGCGGCGGTGGATCCGGTATCACCCTCGCCCCGAACGGTCTGGCCGCCCTCGATGCTTTAGGCATCGGCGCTCGCTTCCGTGAGCTGCAACAGAACCAAGTCCCTCTACGGGGTGGAATTCGCAACCCCCAGGGGAATTGGCTGACGCATATCCCAGCTGAGGTCACCAAAGCTTCACTCGCGCTCGGTCGCTCCGAGCTCCACGCGCTGCTTATCGACGACATCCCTGAGGCGCGCATTCACACCTCCGCCGAGGCTTTGGCCGTTGACGCTAGCTCCGGCGTTGTCACCTTCGCCAACGGCGCGGTGGAACAGTTCGACGTGGTCGTCGGTGCAGACGGGATCCGCAGCGCGGTGCGCCGCAGCTGCTTTGACGGCCCAGAAATCAGTTACGCAGGCTACAGCGCGTGGCGGGCAATCACCGAGGGCCCGGTACTCGACGCCGGCTTCGAAACCTGGGGCGCAGGCGCTCGATTCGGCGCCGTTCCGCTTCACGACGGCCGCGTCTACTGGTTCGCTGTCCGCACCGGCCCGGAAGCTCAACCCGGCGAGACCGGCCTGAGCCAGTTGAGGGACGCCTTCGGTCAGTGGCATGAGCCCATTCCTGCTTTGCTTCGCTCAACGCCGGATGAGTCGATCCAGTACCTGCCCATCCAGGAGTTGGCGTCTCCCCTGCCGAGTTACCACTCCGGCAAGGTGGTGTTGGTGGGCGATGCGGCCCACGCCATGACCCCGAACCTCGGTCAGGGCGCGTGCCAGGGCCTAGAAGATGCTGCAGTTCTTGCCGGGCTTCTCCAGAAGGGCACTGTGGATTTGAGCGCTTACGACGAGCACCGTCTGCGCCGAAGCCAGCAGATTGCGCGTCAATCCAGGCTTGTTGGGCGCTCTGTGCACACCGGCGGTGCTCGCATAGCGGCAGCGCGCAATTGGGTGCTCAAACGTATGCCGGGTGCAGCAACGAACCGCCAAGTTCAGGCGGTGACTAGCTGGGAATTGCCAACCCTCTAGAACTACCGGCACCGAATGCCAAGCCACCAAAGACCGCGCGGGCGACTTTGGGCAGGTTGATGATCCCCGTGGACCGCGGATGTAACTGCAGGCCGGAAGAACGATAAGGGTCTAGTTCATGTCTCTGAGATTCCCACTTTGCATCAAACTGAGAATCAAAGTGTCAAACTGCGAATGAAAGTGCGAATTTCAGCCATTCATTTCATAGTTTCATTGACTCTTAGATTCCAACCTCTAAGCGCGGCTGTAGACCGTGGCCTTTCTCCCCTGACCCCCGACCATGACCACGTATCCCTCCGCCAGGAGTTAGCAGTTTCGCACTTCGATTTATGAGTTTGAGACCCGGAGCTCGGCAGCCTTTCTCCTACGGACGTCGCACACAGCAAGAAGACCCCCTAGCCGAAGCCAGGGGGTCTGAGCTGTGGAGCATAGGAGAATCGAACTCCTGACCTCCTCCTTGCAAGGGAGGCGCTCTACCAATTGAGCTAATGCCCCTTTGTTCCGAACTTGTGGGCCTAGCAAGAATCGAACTTGCGACCTCATCGTTATCAGCGATGCGCTCTAACCGACTGAGCTATAGGCCCCGCTCGGAACTTCTAGAACATTACCCAGACGCTTTGATAGAACCAAATCGCCTGGTCACATGCCCTATTGCTGGTCGGTTAGTTCGATGGCTAGGCCACCAACAAGGTCTGCCAACGCATTGTAGATGAACGCGGTCAGCGGAGCCATGAGAGCGACGAAGACGACACCGGTCGCCCCGCTCAGACCGGCCAGGGCCAGCACGAGCGGGAAATCGATCGCGGTCTCGCCGCCGACGCCGCCGATCAGCGAGTTCATCGAGTCCACGACACCTGCTGCATCGATGACGAAGTACAGGACCGTCACGGCGAGCAGCCATGCTGCGAAGCCGATCAGCGACAGCAGGATGCCGATCTTGAAGGCGCTGCCCGGCCGAATCCGGGTGAGGGTCACGTTGCGTGCGGCCATGGCCTACTCCTCACCCTCAGAGTCGTCCTCAGAGTCATCCTCGTAGTCGTGCGACTCCCCGACCTCGTCGGTCTCCACGGAGTTCACGTTCACCGCCGTGCCGGAGACTTCGGTGGAGGCGGCGCTGGAGACGGTGTCAGAGACCTCATCGAGGGTCTTCTCACCCTTGGCCACTGCGGTGGCTTCCTGCTCGCCTTCGTCCTCGACGTTGACGTCGATAGCAAGCAGCTCAACATCGTCACCGAGGTCCACCAGGCGCACTCCCATCGTCGCGCGTGACGACGGCCGGATCTGGTTGACCTCCGTCCGAATCACCCCACCAGCTGACGTGATGGCGAAGATCTGGTCATCCTCCTCCACTGCCAGGGCACCGATGAGCTTGCCGCGCTTCGGGGTGTACTTGAACGTCATCACGCCCATGCCGCCACGGCCCTGCGGGTTGTACTCCGCGATCGGGGTGCGCTTGCCGTAGCCGCCGGAGGTGGCCACCAGCAGGTACTGGCCGTCGGACACGGTGGTCATGGCCAACAGCTGGTCGTCGCCGCGGAAGCGCATCCCCTTCACACCGGCGGTGGCGCGGCCCATCGGGCGCAGCTGCTCGTCGTCGGCGGTGAAGCGGATGGACTGGCCCTGCTCGGAGACGAGCAGAATGTCGTCGTCATCGCCCACCAAGGACGCGCCGATCAGGGTGTCGCCCTCGTTGAGGTTGATGGCGATCAAGCCGGCGGAACGAGCGGACTCGTAATCGGTCAGGCGGGACTTCTTCACGCGGCCGTCGCGGGTAGCCAGCACCAGGTACGGGGCGTCCTGGTAGGTCTGGATCTGGATGACTTGGGCGATCTTCTCCTCCGGCTGGAATTCCAGCAGGTTGGCCACGTGCTGGCCGCGGGCGGCGCGACCCGCCTCCGGCAGCTCGTAGGCCTTCAACCGGTAGACGCGGCCGAAGTTGGTGAAGAAGAGGATCCAGTCGTGCGTGGAGCAGACGAAGAAGTTCTTCACCACGTCGTCCTGCTTCAGCTCGGCACCGCGCACGCCCTTGCCGCCGCGCTTCTGCGACTTGTAGGCGTCCACCTTGGTGCGCTTGGCGTAGCCGGTCGCAGTGATGGTGACCACGACGTTCTCGCGCGCAATGAGGTCTTCCTCGGTCACGTCGCCGGTAGCGGCCACGAGCTTGGTGCGGCGCTCGTCGCCGTGCTTATCCACGACCTCGCGCAGCTCGTCAGCCACAATCGCACGCTGGCGCTCCGGCTTGGCCAGGATGTCCTTGTAGTCAGCGATCTCGGCCTCGATGGCGGCGAGATCGTCGACAATCTTCTGGCGCTCGAGGGCTGCCAGACGGCGCAGCTGCATCGCCAGGATGGCGTCGGCCTGGACCTCGTCGACGTCGAGAAGCGACATCAGGCCTTCGCGCGCTTCGTCGACCGTCGGGGAACGGCGGATCAGCGCGATGACCTCGTCGAGCATGTCCAATGCCTTAACCAAGCCGCGCAGGATGTGGGCGCGCTTTTCGGCCTCGTCGAGGCGGAACTGGGTGCGCCTAACAATGACCTCAATCTGGTGTGCCACGTAGTAGCGCAGCATCTGGTCCAGGCGAAGGGTGCGGGGTACGCCGTCGACAAGCGAGAGCATGTTGGCGCTGAAGTTCGTCTCCAACGGCGAGTGCTTGTACAGGTTATTCAGCACCACGCGCGGCACCGCATCGCGCTTGAGCGTGACCACGATTCGCATGCCCACGCGGTCAGAGGACTCGTCCTCAATCTTCGAGATGCCGGTCATCTTGCCCGCAGCGACCTGCTCGGCGATGCCGGAGATGAAGTTGTCCGGGTTGACGTTGTACGGCAGCTCGGTGATCACGATGACCTGGCGCGTGCCCACCTCTTCAATCTCGGTCACACCGCGCATGCGGATCGAGCCGCGGCCGGTGGTGTACGCGTCACGGATGCCGGAGTCGCCGACGATCATGCCGGCCGTCGGGAAGTCCGGGCCCTTCACACGCTCCATGCAGGCGTCGAGCGTGGTCTTCTCGTCCGCGTCATGGTTGTCCAGGATCCAGTAGATGGCCTCCGCCAGCTCACCGAGGTTGTGCGGCGGGATGTTCGTGGCCATACCAACGGCAATACCGGATGAGCCGTTGAGCAGCAGGTTCGGCACACGCGACGGCAAAACGTCCGGCTCCTGGGCCTTGCCGTCGTAGTTCGGGGAGAAATCGACCGCGTTCTCACGGATATCGCGGACCATTTCCATCGCCAGCGGCGTCATCTTACACTCGGTATAACGCATGGCCGCCGGGCCGTCGTTGCCGCGGGAGCCGAAGTTACCCTGGCCATCCACAAGCGGGTAGCGCATGACCCACGGCTGCGCGAGACGCACAAGCGTGTCATAAATCGCGGAGTCACCGTGCGGGTGAAACTGACCCATCGTGTCCGACACCGGGCGCGCGGACTTCACGTAACTGCGCTCCGGGCGATACCCCGAGTCATACATCGCGTAAATAATGCGGCGGTGCACCGGCTTCATGCCGTCGCGCACATCAGGCAGCGCGCGGCCGACGATCACGCTCATCGCGTAATCGATGTAGCTGGTCTGCATCTCCTCATTGATATCGATGGGGAGAATGCGGTCGTAGGTGTCACCGCTCAAAGTGTCGTCACTCAATGTGAGACCTTTCTATCTCTGGACATGTCAGTGGTCAGTCTACGCACCACTGGGGCCATTCCCGAGACGGCGTGCGGTATCAGTTTGATACCATTCGCGCATGGCAATGACGCTCAGACTGTCCACCGAGGAAGACCGCGCGTTGAGCCTGCTGGCCTCCGCATGGGGGTGCTCGAAACAGGAAGCAGTCAAAAGAGCGGTCGCCATCGCAGCAGCTCGCATGCTTGACGACGCCACCGTCACCCAGCTCGCCCGCGACACCATCCCCGGATACACCGGGATGGAAGCCCGGATCCGTCGCGCCCGGCCAGGTGAGGGGTAGAGGTGCGTCTCGGGGTGGGCCTTCGCTCGCCCCTCGCCCGCCGGCCCTGCCCTCCCCTGGCCGCCGGGCCCTGCTTTCCGCTCCTAAACCCTTCGCCGCCGGGCCTCCTGCAAACGATGACAAACTCGATTGCAGGAGCGGGTTTGGCAAGGCCCCTCGAAGGCCATAAAACCGGGACCGGACGCCAGAACTAACCGATAGAAGACTCGCCGGAGGCGTCGTGCGGATTACTCGACAAGCTTGTCGTCGATCTAGACCAACGAAACGCTCTGACCTGCACCAACAGTTCCAGACAGAAATCCAGTTTGTAAACTTTTCCGCAGCGACCTGAAACCGCAGCACCCTTGAACCGCTCATGAAACCGCTCACGCCTGAACAACTGCTCATCATCGCTGACGAGTTCTGCGCCCACCACGGCGGCGCCATCCGCAGCTACTCCGCCCTGTGCGCTGCGGCCGCGATCCCCGGTGCTCGGATCGAGGGCATCCCGGTTTTCGACTCGCCGGTGGCGGCGGGTGAGGCTTTGGCTCGGGGCGTCGTCAAGCTTGAGCCGCTGCGTGGGGACAATAGCGCTTTCGCGTCGACCGCCCGGGATGTCTATGTACGTTGGGCTGAAACTATTTCATGACGTTTTGCTACTCTTCTGGCAGTCAATTTTAAGTATAAGAATCAGACTGCCTGGAGACCACAACCATGAAGATCACAATGCGGGCCATCGCGCTGGTTAGCGCTACCGCGCTCGTCGGTGCAGGCATTAGCGCACCCACCGCCCCGATTGCCACCGCCCAGACCACTGCGGGAAAAGCACCCGTTGGAGGCCTGACCTGGCCCGATGCCGAGACAGGCTTCGGCGGCGAAGTGCGCATTGTCCCGCAGGGCACCCCCGAGGGTGATTACCAGTTCTCCGTGCAGCCTGAGTATGCAGGCTTTAAATTTTCCGTTGACTCGGCAGGTGTCGTCACCGTTAAGGCACCGGTGAACAAGGAGAACAATTCCCAGAAGCGGATCGAGTTCCCCGTGACCGTGAAAACGCGCGCAGGCCGCCACGTTGGGTTTTACCAAGCCACGGTCACTGCGCAGCAAAAGCTGAACGAGCACAAAGCGGTGTGGGAATCGGTGACCATGCGCGGCAATGAGACAGCCACCGCCCGCCAGACCGCGTCCCTGCCTGCAGGCACGAGTTTCAAGATCCGCCACGACCTGAACCCGCAGCTTCGCAACACCGTGGAAGCGACTATAAATCACAAGGGCGACGTGACCGTTAAGCCGAAGGGCAATCTTCTGCCGGGTCGGTTCACCGTAGCCGTCGAAGTCTGGTTCCCGAACGGCAATACCCAGCTGGAGACGCTGTACTTCACCATCTCCGAGCAGGGACAGTGGCAGCGAGACAACGCCACGATCACGTACCCGACCGTGACAATCCCGGCCAACAAGGCTGGTAGCGCTGCTCCAACCAAGAAGAACGTTCCTGCCGGCACCACCTTCGCATTGGGGGAGGTCCCTAGCGGCTGGACTGCCTCGGTGGATCGCAGCACTGGCGTGGTGACCGCCAAGGCTCCCGCCAACTCCGGCCGGGGCGCAAGGGTGAAATTTTCGGTGATGGCCACTTTCCCTGATAATTCGAAGAAGGCGTCCCAGATCAGGTTCACCGTCGGTGAGTCCAGCCGGACTACCCCGAATCAGACCGGCCCAACCCTTGGCAACGGCTCATCGGGTGCCGGAATCCTGCTCGGTGCCTTGGCGCTGCTGGGTGCCGCCGGCGCGGCCATCTTCGCGTTCATGCAGAACAACGGCGGATTCCGCCTGCCGTTCTAAACTCACGCACGCCAGCAAGACCCCACCTCGACCCTTGCTGTGCGCGAGCTGTGCAGTTCTGCATACGATAGCTGGCATGAGTGACTTGAAAGCAATTCTCAACGACCCCACCCGCGACGCTGTCGTGGGCGACCTGACCAATCTGGCCAACGAAACTGTGTCCAACCAGTCCGGTGTGACTGGCATGGCAATCAAGGGAGCGGTTGGCGCTGCCACGCGTGTCGACGACGACGCCCTCCGCAAAGGCATCAACCAGCTCCTGCCCAACATCGTCGAGGAGCTGACTCCGCACTGGGACAAGTACCAGTCCGGCGGTGACAAGGACTCGTTCGGCGCCTACCTCGCCGCCAATGAGGACGAGGTCACCGATTCGGTGCTGAAAATCGGCGATTCGTTCGCGGATCGGGCGCCGGCGGCTGTGGGGAAGGTGTATTCGTCGCTACGCGGCAAGGTGGGCAAGATTGTCGCCCCGGTTTTGCCTGAGTTCGGCGACATCGTTGAACGCCACGCCAAGAGCTAACTATGAAGAAGCTCACCACTGCTTTCGCTGCGGCTGCGTTGTCGGCGTCGCTGCTCTCGGTTCCGGCTGCTCAGGCGGCTGATTCCAGTGGCAGCGGATCGGCGCTGCAGGCGTTCAGCTCAGCATCCTCGCAAAAGGACAACGCCGACAAGATCCCGGATGGCTGGGAAACGCCGAAAGAACCACCGCTCGGCAGCGCGTACACCGGCTTCGCGCCGATCTCGGTCGGGCTGGGTTTCGCGGCACTGGCTGTCCTTGCCGGGGCCATTCTCAAGCTGCCGCAGGTGCAGCAGGCTATCCAGGATTTCACCAAAAACCTGCAGTTTTAGGCCGCTGAGAAACTTTTCAACGCGGAAAGTGGCGCCCCTCCCCCACTGATGTTAAAGTTGTGAACCGTTGTGGTTGCAGTGACTGATGTGATTACGAGGCGCTGTGGCGGAAGGACTGCAACTTGAACCTGTACCGACTCCCCGCGGAGGCCGTGAAAACGGCGCCGCGGGGAGTCCGCGTTTCCGGTAGCGTGGACTCATACGACACGGGGTGCCGGGCAACTAGTCCGGCTGAGATCACACCCGCTGAACCTGATCGAATTCGAATTCGCGGAGGAATGTCCTTATGACTGATGCACGATTTACCGACGAGCTGCGCAACACCCACCGAGAAACGTGGGATGCAGCAGTCAATCACCGCTTTGTGCAGGAGCTTTTCGACGGCACCATTGACCCCGGCGTGATGGCCTCCTACTTGGTCCAGGACTACCGGTTCGTGGACAGCTTCCTGCAGTTGCTCGGCGCGGCTATGTCCACTGCGGACGATCTGGCGCCGCGCCTGCGCTTGGCCCAGTTCATCGGCGAGGTCGCAGGCGATGAGAACACCTACTTCCTGCGCTCTTTCGACGAGCTGGGCGTGAGCGAGCAGCAGCGCAAGGAGATCCCGGACTCGGACGCCACGGCAGGCTTCACCGGCCTGATGCGTGAGGCGGCGGAGACGCGCTCCTACGCGGCGGCGCTCGGTGTGCTGGTCGTCGCCGAGTGGCTCTACCTCGACTGGGCCGTCAAGGCCCCGGAGGATCGCCCGGAGAGCTTCGTCCACAACGAGTGGATTGAGCTGCACGACTACCCCGAATTCCACACCCTGGTGGAGTTCCTGCGTAGCGAGGTCGACCGCCTCGGCGAGAAGGACGAGGAGACCCGCCAGGTTCTCAGCGACTTCTTCGGCCGCGCGGTGGCACTTGAGCTCGACTTCTTCGACGCCGCCTACGCCGAGCCGATCAACACTAACTAGGAGCAACCATGACCACGCTGTATGAAGAACTGAAGTCCCGCGCGCCGGAGTGGGAGGAATACACGAAGCACGAGTTCGTGGAAAAGCTTGGCGACGGCACACTGCCCCTCGAAGCTTTCCAAGACTACCTCGTGCAGGATTACCTCTTCCTCGTGCACTTCGCCCGGGCGCATGCCCTGGCCGCGTTCAAGAGCCGTCGTCTGTCGGAGATTGAAGCCGTGAGCACCGCGATGTCCGGCATTATCGACGAGACGAAGCTGCACCGGAAGCTCACCGCCGAGTGGGGCATTTCCGAAGACGAGCTCGACCGCGCCCCGGAGAAGATGGGCACCGTGGCCTACACCCGCTACGTCATCGACACCGGTCTGGCCGGTGACGTGCTGGAGCTGCAGATCGCGTTGGCGCCGTGCCAGATCGGGTACGCCGAGATCGGCACATACCTTGCCCCGCGCCTGGAGGGCCGCGAGGACCACCCGTACAGCGACTGGATCAACACCTACGCCGCCGACGACTTCCAGGGCATGGGCCAGGCATCCATCGAGACGCTGGATCGCCTCGCCGAGATGCCGGCCGAGGACCTCGTGGGGACACCGCGGTTTGAGCGCCTGCTGGACATCTTCCGCACCGCATCGCGCCTCGAGCGCGACTTTTGGCAGCAGGCGCTCGATTCCGTGGGGTCAGCCCACGGAATCAAAGAAAGTTAAAGCAGCGACAGGATCTGCCGTTCGTATTCACCGAACTCCGGGGATGCGAGCACATCGATCCCGCGGGGGCGAGGCAAGTCGATCTCCACGATCTCGCGCACCGTGGCCGGCCGGGGGCTGAACACGACCACGCGGTCAGACAGCATGACGGCCTCGCGCACGTCGTGGGTGATCAACAGTGCTGTCCATGAGTTGTCGGCCCACACTTGTTGCATCCACGTTTGGAGTTCTTGGCGGGTGAGGTAGTCGAGGGCGCCGAACGGCTCATCAAGCAGTAGCGTGCTGCGTTCTTGCACCACCGTGCGCAACAGCGCGGCACGTTGGCGCATGCCGCCGGACAGCTCGAAGGGCAACGAGTCCTCAAAGCCGTCGAGGCCGAAGCGGGGGAACCATGCGCGGGCCCGGGCGCGCGCTTCCTTCCGCGGCACGCCTTGGACTTCCAACCCGAGTGCCGCGTTCGCCAAGATGCTGCGCCATGGGAAGAGCAAGTCCTTTTGGGGCATGTAGGCGGTGAGGTCGCGGCGGCCTTGGGCGGGGGTGCCGTCGAAAAGCACTGTGCCTGCGCCGGACGCGTCGAGGCCTGCGATGATGTTGAACAGCGTTGATTTGCCCGCGCCCGATGGCCCGACGAGGGAGACGAACTCCCCCGGCGCGACGTCGAAGGAGACGCTGTCGAGCACGTGCAAGGACCCGAACGTGCGGCTGACGGACTGGAGTGAGAGGCGGGGTGTTTCAGCCACGGCGCGCCCTCCTTTCGGCCGCGTGCCACGGAATGACGGCACGCTCAATGAGGTACGTGGAAAGGTACAGCGCGATGCTGAGCACCGCCGTCACGGCCACCGCCGCGAGCACGAGGTCCGTCCGGAACGCGTTCTTCTGCACGCTCATGTAAATGCCCAAGCCCTGGCGCGCACCAACGTACTCAGCGAAAATCGCGCCCGTCACGGCGTAGGTGATGCCAATGCGTAAGGACGTGAAGAACGACGGGAGAGCCGACGGCAACCTCACCAAACTGAATTCCTGCCAGCGGCTGGCCCCCATGGAACGCAACAGGTTCGACGCTTCGCGGTCAGTGCGGTCAAAACCCTCGATCAGCCCGATGGCCACCGGGAAGAACGTGACCAGAGCGACCACGAGCATCTTCGGCAGCATGCCGAAGCCGAACCAAATGATCATCAGCGGAGCGATGGCGATCACGGGGATCGTCTGCGAGGCCACCAGCAGCGGGATGAGGCCGCGCTTGAGTGTGGGCGAGAAATCCACCGCGATGGCAATGAACCACGCGCACACCATAGACAGCGCGAAGCCAGCGAGCGTGACGCCCAGCGTGGACGCGGCGTGGCCGGCAATGACCTCGCGCTGCTCCCACCCGGCGGTGACCACCCGGCTGGGCGCCGGGAGGATCTGCGGGCGGACCCCGGTCAGGCGCACGGCAGCCTCCCACACCGCAATGAGGGCGGTGAGGAAGACGACCGGCGTGACGACGCTAATCCGCGAGGTATTCATTGGTGAAGTAGGTCGACCAGTCCGGGTCCTCGGTCAGCGGCTTGTTGTTGGCATCCACAAGCAGGCCCTGCTCCCCCAGGAACGTGCCCAGCTCAGCCCAGTGCTCCTCGGTTTGGCGGCCGAACTTGCCGCCCTCATCGAGCATGTACTTCTCGGCGAGCATGCGCTGGCTGCGCTTGAGGAAGTCCACGTCCGTCAGCAGGTCCGAGTTCTCCTCGTGCAGGATCTGGGCTGCAGCATCCGGGTCATCGACCGAGTCTTGGTAGCCGCGCTGGAGTGCCTGGACGAACTTCTTCGCCTGCTCCGGGTTCTTCTCCAGCCAGGTGCCGTTGCCCAGGATGATCACGTTGTAGCAGTCCGGGAAGCCGTAGTCGGTGTAGGCGAAGTTCTTCAGCTCGACGCCGCGATCTGCGGCCTCAATGCCCTCCCAGGCGACGAAGGGGACGGTAAAGTCCACGTCGCCGTTGTACAGCGCCTCATACGCGCTGGTGCCCAGGGTGACGGTCTCGATGTCGCCCTTGCCGCCGGCGGCCTGGATGACGCCGCGCATGGTGGCTTCCTCCGACGGGTTAGCGAAGCCGCCGTAGGTCAGGCCGTCCAGGTCAGCCGGGCTCTTGATCTCGTCGCGGTCCGCCAAAACGGAGACCTCAGTGGACCAGGTCTGCTGGACCGCGAGGACCGAGCGCACGTCTGCCCCAGCAGCCATAGTGATCGTAGCGGTGTCCTGGAAGCTCACGCCGAACTCCGCCTGCCCGGCATCGACCATGAGATCCGGGTTGGAGTCGTTGTACGGCAGAACCTCCACATCCAAACCGGCGTCTTTGAAGTAGCCCTTGTTGATGGCCACGTACAGGCCAGTGTGGTTCGTGTTCGGCGTCCAGTCCAGCGCGATGCGGATCTTGTCGCCGCCAGCGCCGCCGGCACCACCGCCTGCCTGGTCTGCACTGTCCGCGCATGCGGTGAGCATGAACACTCCCGCCAACGCAGCCATGAACACTGCGAGCTTTTTGGAGATCTTCATTGTCCTCGGGCCTTTCTTTCCTCCTGGCGAAAGGCCCACGGGTGCACGCGCACTGGTGCGCAGGAGCGTCCCCGTGACAATCCCTCCGCCAGTCCAAACTGGATCAGGTTCAACGGGTCTTATCTCAGCCCCCAGAGGGCACCCCGTGTCACGTGTCTCTTTTTATACCAGCCGGGAGTGACCGCCGAGGGAGAATCGTTGAAAACATCCCCAGGGAAGGCGAAAGGCGGCCACCGAAAAGGGTGACCGCCTTAGCGTTATCTTCGGTTACTCGGAGCCGGGCGCTGCTGGCTCAGCCTCCGGCGCAGGGACCGTGCCCGCGCTGGAACCGGAGCTGCCCCGGTCGGAAGAACCTGAGGAACCGGAGGATCCAGACGATACTTTTGCACAATCGGTACGTAACTACTAGCTCGGTTTACGTGTATAAACAGGTGACGCTACGGAACCGGGTGAAGCTTAGAACGGGCTTAAGCATTCACCAGTTTTTCGGCTAAAACCTCAGGCGGTATCGGGACGGTAACTGCCTTCAGCGACGGGGTTTCGTGGGACTAGATTTGCTGCGCGACGAACTCCTCGAAACGGTCCGCCACGATTCCCGGCTCACGAGCCCAGCGGTTGTGGCCCAGTCGGCCGGGAAGCTCCTCGGCCTTGCGTGGCGCTTTCTCTAGGTGCTCGAGAAGGTACTCGCAGGATTCAAGGGTGCACTCGGAATCGTTCGCAAACCGGGTCAGCAGCACCGGAACGCGGACGTTCTTGATCTCCTCGGCGTAGTTGATGTCCTGGCCCTGGAGATCTGCGATGGTGTTCATGCGGCTGAAGCGCGACCACTCGTAGACGTGCCGGCCGGACTGGCGGCCGTAACCGGCGATGTCCAATGCGCCGCCCGGCCACACGCCGCGCAGCTTGGCCACCTGGCCCATCATCTGCCCGCCAAGCAGAGCGCGCACGTGGTCCTTCCCGGTGAAACCGCGGTGGTAGGGGCTGCCGGAACCGACTCCCATCAGACCCTGGACGTTGAGCTCTTTAGCCTCCGGCCGTGCCAGGAACATCGAGCCCACCTGGCCGCCCATGGAGTGTGTCAGCAAATAAGTGGGATGGTTGGGCTGAAGCGAGAGCTCCTTCTTCGCCGCCTTGATGCCCTCCGGGTAATCCTCCGATGCCAAGTTGTGGTAGCCCCACTGGTTATCCGGCATCGCTTTCGTGGTGTTCGTGCCCTGGCCGCGCAACTCACCGATAGCCACGTAGTACCCGCGCGACGCCAGTTCCTTCGCCAACGGACGGTAATACCGCGCACCCATGCCGAACCCGGGCCACATCATCACCAGCGGCGCGCCGGCGCGCGGCTCTTTCGGCTCGAAACAATAAACCGTGCTCACAGAGTGATCCGGCAGGTACGACAAGGTGTAATGCTCATCCACGGACGTCATGCAGGCTATTGTGCCAGCACTGGCGGGGAGAGCGCCCAAGTTTGAGGGGAAAACCTCCTAAACGTCGAGAAAGCGCACGTCCTTCGCCTTGCGGGTAATGAAGGACCGGCGGGCAGCGACATCATCGCCCATGAGGATAGAGAAGAGTTCGTCGGCGCGCTGGGCATCCTCAAGCTCGACGCGGCGCAAGATGCGGTTCTCCGGATCGAGGGTGGTCTCCCACAGCTCGCCCGGGTTCATCTCGCCGAGACCCTTGTAGCGCTGAATACCGTCGTCGGTGTTGATCTTGCGGCCCTCGTTGAGGCCCTCTTCCAGCTCAGCGTCGCGCTCCGCATCGGAGTAGGCGTAACCCGGCTCGCCCTTATGCCACTTCAGCTTGTACAGCGGCGGGTTGGCCAAAAACACGTGGCCATCGCCGATGAGCTCCGGCATGAGGCGGTAGAGCAGCGTGAGCAGCAACGTCGCAATGTGCTGGCCGTCCACATCGGCGTCGGCCATGAGCACGATCTTGTGGTAGCGCAGCTTGGAGATGTCGAATTCGTCGTTGATGCCCGTGCCCAGCGCCGTGATGATCGCCTGGACCTCATTGTTGCTCAGCACGCGGTCAAGGCGCGCCTTCTCCACATTCAGAATCTTGCCGCGCAGAGGGAGAATGGCCTGGTACATCGAGTCGCGGCCCTGCTTGGCCGAACCGCCCGCGGAGTCGCCCTCCACAATGAACAGCTCCGAGGCCACCGGGTCCTTCGAGCGGCAGTCGGCGAGCTTGCCGGGCAAACCGCCCAGATCGGTTGCGGACTTGCGGCGCACCGACTCACGGGCCTTGCGCGCAGCCTCACGAGCCTGAGAGGAAGACACGGCCTTTTTGATGATGACTTTTGCCTCCGCCGGGTTTGCATCGAACCAGTCGTTGAGGTGCTCGTTCACCGCACGCTGCACAAAGCCCTTGATTTCGGAGTTGCCCAGCTTGGTCTTGGTCTGGCCCTCGAACTGCGGGTCGCCCACGCGCACAGAGATCACGGCGGCCAGGCCCTCGCGACAGTCGTCGCCGGTGAGGTTCGGGTCCTTGTCCTTGATCAGCTTGTGGTCGCGCGCGTACCGGTTCATCAGGGAGGTCAGTGCCGCGCGGAAGCCCTCCTCGTGCGTGCCGCCCTCGTGCGTGTTGATCGTGTTGGCAAAGGTGTGGACAGACTCCTTGAAGCCGCCGTTCCACTGCATCGCAATCTCGAGCTCGTGGTCAGTACCCTTCGCCTCAAAACCGACGATGGTCGGGTGAATCGCCGTCTTCGTGCGGTTGAGGTAGTTCACGTAATCCACCAGCCCGTTCGGGTAGTGGTAGGTGACTTTCTTCTCGCGCTTCTTCTTCGAGGTCGGAGCGACGTCGCCGTCTTCGTGCTTATCGACGACATCCTCATCCGCAAACGAATCCCCCTCCACAACCTGAGCCGTGTCGCCTTCTTCGGCGATCGCCTCAAGCTCGAGCTCTTCATCGGAGACGCGCTCGTCCTTCAGGGTGATGGTTAGACCCTTGTTCAGGAAGGCCATTTCCTGCAGGCGGCGGGAAATGGTGTCGTAGTCGAACTCGACAGTCTCGAAGATCTCCGCGTCCGGCCAAAACCGGATCGACGTTCCAGTGCCGCGGGCGTTATCGCCCTCGACCAGGTCGTCCGGGATCGCGTTGGTGAAGTTCTGGTACCAGTGCTTGCCATCGCGCTTGATGTCCGCTTCAACGCGGGTGGACAGCGCATTCACCACAGAGATACCCACACCGTGGAGACCACCGGAAACAGCATAAGACTCGGAGTCGAATTTGCCGCCGGCGTGCAGTTGGGTCATGACCACCTGGACTGTCGGCGCGCCCGACGGGTGCATTTCCACGGGGATGCCGCGGCCGTTGTCCACGACCTGAACTCCGCCGTCGGCAAGCAGCGTGACCTCGACCTTGTCCGCGTGACCTGCCATTGCCTCATCGACGGAGTTGTCCACGACCTCCCACACGAGGTGGTGCAGGCCGCGGCTGCCGGTGGAACCGATGTACATACCGGGACGCTTGCGGACGGCCTCCAGCCCCTCGAGGATGGTGATCGATGACGCGTCGTAATTCGGTTGTTGCTCAGCCACGTGAACGACTCTCCTTGGAAAAAGCTTGCTTAACCGTGGTTATTTTACATGCCGCTGCAGACATTCCCGGTAGCGGCCGAGCGTGTGGGGCTGATCCGGGCGGCGTGTGAACGATTCAACCTCCCAGAGGGAATGCGTCGGAGAAACCCCAGGTGGCGAAAAACGGGGCACCGAATCGTTCACACTTATCCATAGGTATCTCTTGGACCGCGGCCCTTGACATGCAGCGGCCCGTAACGCCAGTTCTTCGTCTTCGGCGGGAAAACGTGCAGCTTGGTCACCACACCCGGCCCGATCTTCTCCGCGATCTTGGCCAGGACCGTCGACTGCATGTACTTCAGGTTCGTCGCCCAAGCCGTCTGGTCGCACGCCACAAAGACCTCCCCATCTTTGATCATGGTGACCTCGGTGTGCTGCGCGATCTTCGCGCCGACGAGCTCCTCCCAGTTGCCCATCACCCAGCCGTGCGCGATGGATTCCGTCCAGTCGCGCTGCTCAATCTCCTTCTTTACTAACGACGCAAATCCCGCCACCTCATACGACCGCGGCAGCGCCCGACCATCCGCACCGGTGGGCCGGCCGCGAAAACTCCGCGGTTTTGTGGCATCCGGAGTCAGGTCTAATCCGGGGACGACAGGTGTGGGACCGTCACCCTTGCCGAGCGAGCGCGTCGGCACCACCTTCTGCGCCTTCGCCAGATTGGGGACCTTGCCGTTGCGGCGCTTGGCGGTGGCGCGCAGGTTCTGAAACGTCGCAGTGACCAAGTCGACTGGTTCCTGGTTGTCGGTCACGGCTCCTCCAACCGCGAGATCCCGTCTTCCATCAACACCGAGTAGCGGGCGGCGACATGCTCATCGAGGTTGTCGGGCAGGTCATCGCCGACCGCAGCGGTAATGAGCACTTGCTCCGCTTGCTGTGCGACAGCCACCAACCGTTCACGGCGCTTCGCGTCCAGCTCAGCGAAAACATCGTCGAGAATGAGCACGGGACCCACGCCGTCTTCCGACAGCAACGCGTACTCAGCCAGGTGCAGTGCGAGGGCAAACGACCAGGTCTCGCCGTGGGAAGCGTATCCCTTCGCTGGTTGGTCGCCGAGCGTGAGCAACAGGTCGTCGCGGTGCGGGCCAACGAGCGTGGTCCCGCGCTCGATCTCGTCGCGGCGCCGGCGAGCGAGCTCGGTGAGAAAGGCAGCCTCCAGGATCGCCGGGTCGTTGGAGGGTTCGCCGGCCACCTCCGCGACGGCCTTGTCCAAGGTCGACGAGTACTCGATCGCGGCCGGCCGGGATTCGGGTGCGACGGAGGAATAGGAGGTGTGGACGGGGTCGCTGAGGGCGTCGATAAGCACGCGCCTGCCTGCGACGACCTGCGCGCCAAACGCTGCCAACTGCGCATCCCACGCGTCCAGGGTGCTCAGCGCGGCGGCACCGGAATCGTCGTTGTAGCCGCGGCGCAGCGCCATATTCGACGAACGCAGAAGAGCGTTGCGCTGGCGCAGAACTTTGTCGTAGTCGGCTTTCGCCCCGCCGAAGCGCGGGGTGCGGATGCTGGCGAGCGTGTCTAAGAATCGACGGCGTTCCGCGGGCTCACCGTTGACCAGGGCAAGATCCTCCGGCGCGAAGACCACCGTGCGCAGCACGCCGAGCATCTCGCGCGGGGACTTCAGACGGGTCCGGTTGATCTGCGCCTGGTTCTGCTCGCGGGCTTTGATCAGCAGATGGGTGGTCAGTTCGCGGCCGTCGTTGACCGTCGTCGCCGAGATGCGCGCATTGTTGGCGCCGGTGCGGATGAGCGGCTGATCCTGGGACACGCGGTGGCTGGCCAGCGTCGCGGTGTAGATCGCGGCCTCGACGATGTTCGTCTTGCCGTGGCCGTTGCGGCCGGAAAAGACCGTGACCCCAGGCTCGAGCGCCAAGTTCAGCTCAGGCCAGGAACGGAAATCCCGTAGGTCGAGCTCACGGAGATACACGGGTGATGGACCTGGTTTAGCCCGGCAGGCGGACCGGCATGAGCAGGTACGTGAAGTTCGTCGCTGGAGTCTCGAAGGATCCGTCCGGGCCAGCTTCCGGCAGCTCATCCGGCTCCGGGACCATGATCGCCGGGCGGGATGCTTCCGTGAACCCGAAGACGACGCGATCGGTGTGGATGACGTTCAAGCCGTCGCGCAGGTAGCCGGAGTTGAAAGCGATGAGCAGCTCGTCTGCACCGGTGAACGCGCACTGCAGGCTCTCGCTCGCCTCACCGGACTCAGCACCAGAGGCGAAGAGCGTGACCTCGCCCGGCTGGAAGTGCATCCGCAGCTGCGCATTGCGGTCGGCGACCAGGCTGACGCGGCGGATTGCTTCCATGAGCGGAGCGATCTCGACACTAGCCATCGAGGTGTGGGTCTTCGGCAGCAGCGGCTGAATGTTCGGGAACTCGGCGTCGAGCATGCGCGTGGTCGTCTCACGGTTGCCAGAGTGCAGGCCGAACAGGCCGTCGCCGCCGACGTTCTCGCCCGAGCCGACGGCGATTTCGACTGGCTCTTCCAGGTGGGTGTCCAGGGTGCGCGCGTTATCCAGCAGTGTCTTGGCCGGGATGAGCAGCTTCGCCTCGACGTTCGGCGCCTTCGGTTCCCACTCAAGCGAGCGCAAAGCCAAACGGAAACGGTCGGTGGCAGCCAGCTGCACGCGGTTGCCGGAGACTTCCATGTGGACACCGGTGAGCATCGGCAGCGTGTCATCGCGGCCGGCAGCAGAAGCGACCTGGGTGATGGCATCGACAAACGTAGTGGTGTCCAAGGTTCCAGTGACCTCGGGCAGGACCGGCAGCTGCGGGTAATCATCGAGCGGCATCAGCGGCAGCTCGAAGCGGGCGGAGCCGCCCTGGAGAAGAAGACGCTGGTTATCGGCAACAGAAACATCGAGCGGCTTCGCCGGCATGTTGGAAACAATGTCGGCCATGAGCTTGCCGGCTACAGCGACGCGACCAGGCTGGTCCACCTCTGCGGCGATGCGCACGCGGGTAGAAACCTCGTAGTCGAAGCCGGCGAATTCCAAACCATTGTCATCCGCTGTGATCACGACAGCGCGCAGCACAGGCTGGGTGTTTTTCGTGGGCAGGTTGCGTGCAACCCATGCCACCGCATCCGAGAGGTCATCTTTGTGGACGCGGAATGACACGTTCACGTCTGCCTGGGTGTCCATGCTTGCCTGCTCCTTGTTGCTGCTGCGTTCGGGCCGCGTTAGGGCCTTGAGTGCCAACTGGTCATTCAGCCTACCGACTGACCTGCCCGCTGCAACAAAAAGGGCACGGGCTTTTGTGATTCGTGAAAGCAGGTCGTGCGGGGCGGCGGCGGGCGTTGTGCACACCCTCTCTTTCTCTTGGTTTAAGTACTAAGAAAAAACCCGGGAAGAACAGTAAGTGTTGTGCAGTCTGTGGATGAACGGGCAAATGCCAAGAATGTCGGCCGAATCGGCGTGTGGGTGACGGGTGTGGAATTCGTGTGGGAAACCCCGATTCCTTGTGGACAAAAGATCGGCCGCTTTTTGTGTGCACAGCGAACCACACGTTTTCCACCGCTTCGCCCCTGATATCCCACACGTTATCCACCGGGGCGTGTGATTCGGTCGAGGCCTGTGAATTGAGCATTGGAGACCAACATCACACGGGCGCCCGGGCTAATTACACCCATGGAATTACACAGCTGTGAATAACTCTGTGGATAAAAGAAAAACCCCAGCTTGCGGGTGCAAACTGGGGTGGAAAACTGTGTGGAAAGTTCATTGTGAGCGGACTCGCGTCTTGATGATCTGCGTGAGCTCCTGGATTTCGTCGTACGTCTCGCGGTTCTCCGTCATTTCTTTGCGGATCTTCCGGTCGGCGTACATCACTGTCGTGTGGTCCTTGCCACCGAACTCCTGGCCGATCTTCGGTAGTGACAAATCAGTCAGTTCGCGACACAGATACATAGCTAGCTGGCGGGCATGCGCGACTGTGCGAGTTTTGCCGGCGCCGGTGAGCTTGTCCAAGGACACACGGAAGTACTCCGCGGCCACCTCTTTGATGGTGGTGGCAGTGATCTTGATGTCGCCTTCATCCGGGAGGATGTCACGCAGGGCGATCTGGGCAACGTCGAGCGTGATCGGCTCCTTGATCAGTGAGGAGTACGCCGACACCCTAATCAGCGCACCTTCGAGCTCGCGGATCGACGACTCGAACTTCGACGCGATGAGCTCCAGTACTTCATCGTCGACCTGGGTGCCGTCGGCAGCTGCCTTCTTCATCAGAATGGCAATGCGCGTTTCCAGGTCCGGTGGCTGGACATCTGTAATCAGTCCGCCCTCAAAGCGCGTGCGCAAACGGTCTTCCAGCGTGGTCAACTGCTTCGGCGGACGGTCAGACGACAAAATGATCTGCTTGTTCGCTTGGTGCAGCGCATTGAAGGTGTGGAAGAACTCTTCCTGAGTACCTTCCTTACCTTCCAAGAACTGGATGTCATCGACCATGAGGATGTCCAGATCGCGGTACCGGCGCTTGAACGATTCTTGGCGGTCATCGCGGACAGAGTTGATGTAGTCGTTGGTGAACTCTTCCGATGAGACGTATTTAATGCGCAAGTCAGGTTGCAGCACGCGCGAATAGTTTCCGGCGGCGTGCAGCAGGTGCGTCTTGCCCAGGCCGGATCCGCCCCAGATGAACAGCGGGTTGTAGGCACGGGCCGGATTCTCGGCGACGGCGACAGCGGCGCCGTTGGCGAAACGGTTGGAAGAACCGATGACGAAGTTCTCGAAGGTGTACTTCGGGTTCAGCGATGTCTCGCGGTTCGGATCGTGCGCGGGCTTCTCGCGTTGAATGCGCTGCGGCACCTCCACAACCGGGTGCGCTGCCTGTTGGCGCGCCGATTCTTCAATGGCGTGCTGTTCTTGCTGCTGCGCGTGGATGCGCGCCAGCTCGTCCAGGCCCATCGGCAACTGCTCCCCTGCTATCGGAGCTGGGAATTGTCGTGCCTGCTCAGAATAGGTCGGGAACCACGGCGTCGGGTTCGGTGCCGTGTGCTGCACAGGCGGTTCAGGCTCGGGTGCAGGCTCTGGAGCCGCTGCGTCGACGGAGACCGCAATATTGCACGGCCGGTTCAAGTGGTGGGTGAGAATCTCGACAATATAAGGGCCGAGCTGATTTTCCACCACGTTTTTCGCTGCGGAGTGCGGGACGGAGAGGATGCAGTAGCCGTCGACAAGCATGACGGGGCGCACGAGGCGCAGATACGCTCGGTCGCCCGGTGTGAATGTGGGTACGGGTGAGTTGGGTCGCTCTGAAAGGTTGAGAAGTTCGTTGACAACGTCTTGCCACAGCGCGTCGAGCGCCTGCTGATCGAATGCCATGCTCGCCTACTTCTCCCTTAAATATGCCTCAGCCAATGAATGATGATGGATGATTGGACTGCATATCATCCACTGGCCTATTCACATCCCGTTCAGATATGAACATCGCTTCTACCTTGTACTCCACAACGTTATCCACAGGTGTGGGATTTGCCCCAACGGAGCTTTTCCACAAGTTAGGCTCCTCGCTGTGGAATTCACTTTCCTAAGAGAAATATGGTTTGACCTGCCAGAAACATAAGTTACCGCGTTGAACCTTAAGGTTTCCTTGAGATTTATCCACAGGGAGAAGCTTCCTGTTCAATGAAGTTGTGGCGATAGAACTGTTTACCCTCCGTTCAGCCCCGATGTCTACAAATGGCCCAATCGTTTACTTTCTACATCGGGCGATCCGGGGTGCAGCGTTACGTTCGCTTCTCCTCTTCCGCAGTAAGCGTCGGCGTGTCGCCAGCTCCCCTGTGGATAACTACAGCCATGTTATTTCGGGGGTAGCTTGAAGCGGGAAGCGTCACCCCCGCTGAAAACCCCTGTTTGCTGGGAATTAGCTGTGTCTACAGCGATTTGTGTCACCCCGTGCAGCTGCCGTATCCTGTTTAGGTCTGTCGCATCCAGGGCGTTGCCCGACGGATGTGCGTGAGAGGACCACTGCGCTTCCACCACCGGGTTTCATGCGCACGCTCTCACTGAAGTTCCATCTTTGGCCGCTTCTTCCCCGGTGGGCCCGCGGCCGCAACGTCAAGGAGTAAACCCGTGCCTAAGCGGACTTTCCAGCCCAACAACCGTCGTCGTGCACGCAAGCACGGCTTCCGTACCCGCATGAACACCCGCGCCGGCCGCGCCATCGTTTCCGCACGCCGCAAGAAGGGCCGTTCCAAGCTCAGCGCGTAAACCGTGCTCCCGCGCGCCCACAAACTCGCATCATCGGCGGACTTCCGCACGGTCATGCGCAAAGGCGGGCGCGCTGGTACCCGCACCGTGGTGGTGCACTACTACACCCGAACCGATCCTGTCATCACTGGCGGGCCGCGGTTCGGGTTAGTTGTTTCTAAACAAGTGGGCAACGCGGTCACGCGCCATAGCGTTTCGCGGCGTCTGCGCCACGTGCTGGCGGGGTTCATCAGTGAGCTCCCGCGCGAGGTGGACATTGTGGTGCGCGCCCTGCCGCCAGCAGCGGAGGCCACGAGCAAGCAGTTGCTTGACGACGTCTCCTCCGCCCTCCCCCGCGCGCACAAGAAATCTAAGCGGGGGCGCCTGACGTGAGCTACTACAACACCGATGGCGAAGCCATTCCGGCCCCCCGCGGACCTGTGGGTTCCGCACTCGTGGGCGCGGTGCGGCTTTACCAAAAGTGGGTTTCTCCCCTTAAGATGGTTTCGACGTGCCGCTTCGAGCCGACGTGCAGCGCCTACGCCTTAGAGGCGGTGTCGCGGCATGGAGCAGGCAGAGGGAGTTTGCTGGCCGTTGCCCGTGTGTGCAAGTGCGGGCCGTGGCACCCGGGCGGATACGACCCCGTACCGCTGACGTAGTTTTTGAGATCCAGGAGTTAGTTGGACCTGTGCTGAATTTCATTTATTGGCCTATCTCAGCGGTGCTGTGGTTCTGGCACAAGATTTTCGGATACATCTTCTCGCCGGATTCGGGCGCCTCGTGGCTGCTGGCCATTGTCTTCCTGACGTTCACCATCCGTATCTTCCTGGTCAAGCCGATGGTCAACCAGTTGCGCGCCGGCCGGAAGATGCAGGAGCTGCAGCCGCAGCTGCAAGAGATCCGCGCGAAGTACAAAAACGACCAGCAGAAGATGGCTATGGAGACCCAGAAGGTCTACAAGGAAGCCAAGATGAACCCGCTGGCCAGCTGCATTGTTCCGCTGGTTCAGCTGCCGGTGTTCATTGGTCTGTTCCACGTGCTGCGCTCGTTCAACCGCACCGGTACTGGTGCCGGCGGTCTGGGCATGTCCATCGAGCAGAACCGCAACACGGCGAACTACATCTTCTCCCCCGAAGACGTGCAGTCCTTCCTGGATGCCCGCATCTTCGGTATCCCGCTGTCGTCTTACATGTCCATGCCGGAGGAGCAGTTCGCGGCCTTCGCCCCGGTGGACTTCACCCGCATGAACATCATCATGGTGGCTCTGCCGCTGGTGCTCATCTGTGTGGTGATGACCCACCTCAACGCCCGTCTGAGCATGTCCCGTCAGCGCAAGCGCATGGCCAAGAAGAAGGCCGAGGATGAGCTGCGCGGCAAGAAGCCGTCCCAGGACGGCCCGCTGTCTCCGGAGATGATGGAGACGCAGATGAAGACCATGAACGGCATGATGCTGTGGTTCCTGCCGGCAACCCTGCTGTTCACCGGCTTCCTGTGGCACATCGGTCTGCTGACCTACATGGTGTCCAACAACGTGTGGACGCTGGTGCAGACCAAGCTCGTCTTCGACAAGATGGACAAAGAAGAGGCTGCTGAGGAAGAGGCCAAGCGCGAAGCGCGTCGTGCTTCTGCCCCGCAGGTCGGCGCGCGCAAGGTGGATAACCGTTCCAAGAAGCAGCGCGCCAAGGACGCACAGAACCAGGCGCGCACCAACGCGAACACGAACCACCCGGAAGGTGTGACTGAGCCGGAAGAGCAACCGGAACCACAGTCGGAACAGAAGACCCGCCAGCAAATCCAGAACGAGCTGAGCAAGAACAACAAGAGCAAGAAGAAAAAGAAGAAGGGGAAGTAGGGTGCCTGACGTCGCAGCGGAGATCTTCGGGGACCGTCTGCCGTTGGCGCAGGCGTACCACGACTCGCTGGCCACGACTGCCGCGGAGCGCGGCTTCATTGGCCCGAAGGAAGTTCCCCGTCTGTGGGACCGGCACATCTTCAACTGCGCCGTGATTGGCGAGGCCTTCAAGGAAGGCCAGCGCATCGCGGACATCGGCTCTGGTGCCGGCCTTCCCGGCATCCCGCTGGCCATTGCGCGCCCCGATTTGGACATCACCCTGATCGAGCCGCTACTGAAGCGCTCCAGCTACCTCAGCGAGGTCGTTGCGGAGCTCGATCTGACCAACGTCACGGTCATTCGCGGTCGTGCAGAAGAGCAGAGAAAGACGCTTTTCGACGCTGTGACATCCCGCGCTGTCGCCCCCCTGGGCAAATTGGCGTCCTGGTCGCTTCCGTTGGTGTGCCCGGGAGGTGCGATGGTGGCGATGAAGGGGGCGTCGGTAAGCGAGGAACTCGAACGCGACGCGAAACAGATCGCGAAAGCCGGCGGCGTGGATGCCGATATTTTCACTGTTGGTGAGGGTGTTCTGGAGCAACCCACAACCATGATCCGCATTGTCCGGTCCAGTTAGTACTCTGTCAAGCATGTGGGATGACACTCCGATCGGCGCAGCCGCTCAGCGCGCCGCGCAGATGAACTCGAACAGCGCCTCCGTGCCGAAGCCGGAGCGCCCGCGCGTGTTCACCGTGGCCAACCAGAAGGGCGGGGTGGGTAAAACCACCACCTCGGTGAATCTGGCTGCCTCGTTGGCGCGGATGGGCCGCAAGGTGCTGGTGATTGATTTGGACCCGCAGGGCAACGCGTCCACCGCGCTCGGGGCTGCGCACCGCGATGGTGAGACCTCCAGCTACGAGCTCCTCATTGGCGATGCGCCTGCGGAGGAAGCTCTGCAGCGTTCCAGTGACAACGAGAACCTGTGGTGCATCCCGGCGACCATTGACCTAGCCGGCGCCGAAATCGAGCTGGTCAGCCTGGTTCGCCGCGAGTACCGCTTGGCAGATGCGTTGCGCGGAGGCTTCCTGGAGGAGCATGACTTCGACTACGTCTTCGTGGACTGCCCGCCGTCGCTGGGCCTGCTGACCATCAACGCGATGAATGCGGTGGATGAGGTGCTCATCCCGATTCAGTGCGAGTACTACGCGCTCGAGGGCGTGGGTCAGCTGCTGAACAATATCTCGATGATCCGCCAGGCGCTCAACCCGAACCTGCACATCTCAGCGGTGCTGCTGACTATGTACGACGGGCGCACGAAGCTCGCCGAGCAGGTGGTGGATGAGGTCCGCGGCCAGTTCGGCGACGTGGTGCTGCGCAATGTCATCCCGCGCTCGGTGAAGGTGTCGGAGGCTCCCGGCTTCGGCCAGTCGGTCATTGAATACGATCCCGGTTCGCGTGGAGCATTGGCGTATTTCGATGCGGCGATGGAGCTGGCCACCCGCGGCGACTACCAGCCGCATTCCAGCACGGGCCCGATTGGTGTCAGCCCGGAAATTGCCGCGGAGTTGGGTGAGGAGGACTAAACCATGGCAGAGCAACCGAAGAAGAACAACAAGGGCGGATTGGGCAAAGGCCTCGCCGCGCTCATCCCGTCCAACGCGGACCACCACCAGAAGACGGGTCCGCTGGGTGACGGTGCGGCCGATGTGATCATCGGTAAGAAACCCGCCCCGAAGAAGGTCAAGGGTGCCCCGAGCATCCCCGCCCAGGTCGCCCCGACGGCGACGGTGGCTGACTCGATCGGTGCGAGCTACCAAGAAATCCCCATCGGGGACATCTTCCCCAACGCGAAGCAGCCCCGCAGCGTCTTCGACGAGGATGAGCTCGCCGAGCTGGTTCACTCCATCAAGGAGTTCGGCCTGCTGCAGCCGATCGTGGTCCGCCCGGCATCGGACGGCTACGAGCTCATCATGGGTGAGCGCCGCTGGCGTGCTGGCTCCAAGGCGGGGCTGAAACGCATTCCCGCGATTGTGCGCGACACGTCCGATCAGGACATGCTGCGGGATGCTCTCCTGGAGAACATTCACCGCGTTCAGCTCAACCCGCTGGAAGAGGCCGCTGCCTACCAGCAGTTGCTCGAGGAGTTCGGTGTCACCCAGGAGCAGCTCGCTGATCGGCTGGGCCGTTCCCGCCCCGTGATCACCAACTCGATCCGTTTGCTCAACCTGCCGGTGCCGGTGCAGCGCCGCGTCGCCGCCGGTGTGTTGAGCGCCGGCCACGCCCGCGCGCTGCTGGGCGTCAAGGTGGGCCCGGAGGCTCAGGAGCAGCTCGCCGACCGCATCGTTGCTGAAGGTCTGTCCGTCCGCGCCACGGAGGAAGCCGTCACGCTGTTGAACAAGAACGGCGTGATGCCCGAAAAGACCAAGCGCGAGCCAGCACCGCAGCCGGAGTTCCTCTCCCAGGCCGCCGAGCGCCTTGCTGACGAATGGGACACCAAAGTCTCCGTCACCATGGGCAAGCGCAAAGGCAAGATCGTCGTCGAATTCGGCGACCGCGACGACTTCGAACGCATCATGGGGCTCATCGAGGGCGCATGAGCCTGCCCCGGGCCAGCGTTGTCGCGCTCACCTCGTCCACGCTGAGCAACCTACACCCGCAGGCCGCGCGCAGCGTGTTCTGGGAACTCGACCCGCTCAGCGAGAACTACCAAGGCATCGACTCCCAGATGGACAAGTCGGCCTGGTTGCTCGCGTTGGTGTACGAGCAGAAGACGGCTGGGTTTTCGATCGTCGATAAGCGGGCGCATGCCACCTTGCTGATGTGCCCGCCTTCGGCCGCTCCTGGGGCTGTGCGCCTACCCACCGCGCCTGTCTCCGCCGACGCGTACTGCCTGACCAGCTTGCATATCGACGCAGCCTTCGCGGGCATCGGTTGGGAGGCAGTGCTTGTCGACGCCGCAGTGGTCGACCTCACTTCCCGCGGCCTCCCCGCGGTCGAAGCATTCGGGGTGAAGGCGGATTTCTCGCACGAACTGACCGGGATGTGCAAGACTATCGTCGAGCACGCGGAGCAGATCGGTCTGATGCCGGTGGAGGTGCTCGAGTCGGCAGGGTTCAAGATCGTCGCCGACCACCCTGTCATTCCGCGGCTGCGCCTAGAGCTGCCGCCGGAACAGGGGCTGCTCAGTGAGGCCGAGATTGCTGAGCTTCTCGCTCAAGCCCCCATTTAGTCAGCTCCGCGATCTCCATATCCCGCGGCATGAGCGGGTGCTTCGGGCCGCTGGGAATGGCTTTGACGGCCACGTCCGCCCCGTTGTCGGACGTCAGGAAGGACGAACTGTGCGGTGTCGCCCACGTGTCCGCCCGGGAGTACAGCGAGGTGTACACCACCCGCGGATCCGTCACCGGAGCGTTGGCGCCCTGCAGCTGCTCCTTCGCTCCCGGGCCGCCGAGCAGGTTGATAATCCACCACGGCACGCGCGGCACCCAGCCACTGAAGTCCGTGCCGTAAAAGGGCGTGCCCATGGTGACCACGCGGCGGACCTTGATCTGCTCCTCGTGCCGGTTGTTGGACACGTAATGCACCGCGACGTTGCCGCCCTGCGAGTGCGCGATGAGATCCACCTGCTTCGCCCCGGTCGCCTCGAGGACGGTGTCAATGTTGTCGGACAACTCCGCAACGAGGTCGAGGAACGGGCCCACTCCGTATAGCCCCGGCAGAAAATCGGGGTCGTTGAAAATCTCCGGATGGATATCCTCGATCACATCA
This sequence comes from Corynebacterium sp. CCUG 65737, assembly GCF_024454115.1. Taxonomy (NCBI): domain Bacteria; kingdom Bacillati; phylum Actinomycetota; class Actinomycetes; order Mycobacteriales; family Corynebacteriaceae; genus Corynebacterium; species Corynebacterium sp. CCUG 65737. Next base: position 66,579 of record NZ_JAGPZB010000003.1, on the reverse strand, counting down.
TCGAAGACACCCTCGACCTCGTCGCGGATGCTCACGCGCGTTCCTGACGCAGCAGTTCGGTGAACGTGAACGTGCCCGTCGGCTGGGTATCCTGTTCCAGCAGGTAGAGGCGCTTCACGGCGACAACGATCGCCTCGGCGATCGCGTCGCGCTGCGTCGGGTCCGTCACCACGGCCACGTCGTGCGGGTTGGTCAGGTAGCCCGCCACCACGGCGACGGACGGCATCTGCGTCATGCGCAGCAGCTCCCACGTGCGTCCGTGGTTGAAGCAGTTGCCCAGCGGGGTGCGGGCGACAATCTCGCGCTGGATGTAGCCAGACAGGGTCTCCCCCGTCATTGAGGACGCGCCCAGCTCCGAACCGAAGTAGAACGTGGCCACACCATTGGCTTTCTCGTTCTGGTAGCGGTCCAGCTGCAGAGAAATCACCAGGTCAGCGTCGAAACTGTTGGCCAGGTCCGCACGCGCCTTCGGCGACGGGTTGTCCCCGCGCGGGCGCGACATGATCGTCTCCATGCCGGCGGCGATCATCCGCGCCTCCACGCGCGACGCCAGGTCCCAGAGAATGTCCTCTTCAGAGATCTCACCGTAGGGCCCCTGCACGACGGCATGCTTATCGACGTCTATATCCGGGTCGATCACGACCCTCTTCCCCGCCAAACGCGGGCCGGCCAGGCGGACTACCTCGCGCTCGCGGATGGCCTGGGTGGACCCGCCGGTGATGCGGCGGCCGAGCAAGCTCAGCGCATGCATGGTCTCCGGGCCGCAGATCCCGTCGTCCTGGATACCGTAGTTGATCTGGTAATCCTGCAGGGCGGCGTGGGTGTCGGGGCCGAAGTGACCGTCGATACGCCCCGAGTAGAAGCCCAATTCCTGCAGCTGTTTCTGCAGTTGGCCGACATCGTCGCCGACCATGATCTGGCCCGGCTGGTACGACAGGACGCGCGCGCCCAGCGTGTAGGAGGCGTGACGCAGCTCCCGCAGCGTGATCTCATCGATATCGCCGGAGGGCAAAATGCCGCGGGATTGCTGGAAAGCTTTGAGGGTTTGGGCCAACTCATCGTCGAAAAGCATCTCTGCCTGGGAGAAGCTGCGGCGATTCCACTCGCCCACGTCACCCTCAAAGCCGGGGAGCAACCCCAAGCGTGCGAGGGTCGAGCGGACTTCGGCGACGCGCGCGCTGGAGTCACCCACCCGATAAATACGCAACACTTCTCACCTTTCAGACAGTCGGCCAAATGGACAGTCTCATAGTACTGCTATTGGTCCGGAATGGCTCAGAGGTGGTTGCGCACCCGGGATACGATCTCTTGCTTGGGCACCAGGCCGACGAACTCGTCGACCTTCTCGCCGCCGGAGAAGATCATGACGTTAGGGATGGACATGACCTGGAACATCGCCCCCAGGAGACGCTCCTGATCGACGTTGACTTTGGCCACTTTGATCTGCCCGTCCATCTCTTCTGCGATCTCGTCGAGAAGCGGGGACAATTTCTTGCACGGGCCGCACCATTCGGCCCAAAAGTCCACCAGGACCGGGATGTCGGACTCGACGACCTCAGACTTGAACGTGGATTGTGTGACGTTGATCGCTGTCATGAGTGGGCCTCCAAGTAGTGCTCGGCGTCGATCGCCGCGCGGCAGCCGGAGCCGGCGGCGGTGATGGCCTGACGGTAGTAGTTGTCCACCAGGTCGCCGGCGGCGAACACGCCCGGCACCGACGTCTTGGTGCTCGGCTGATCGACGACGACGTACCCGCCCTCGTCGGTATCCACCTGGCCGTTCAGGAAACCGGAGCGCGGGTCGTGGCCGATGGCGACGAACATCGCGGTGGCGTCCAGCGTGGACTCCTCGCCAGTGACAGTGTCCTTGATGCGCAGGCCAGCGACCTTCCCACCGTCCTCAATGACCTCTTCCACGACGGAGTTGAGGAGGAACTCGATCTTCTCATTCTCCTTCGCACGGTCAAGCATGATCTGGGAGGCGCGGAATTCCTCACGGCGGTGAATGATGGTCACCTTCGAACCGAAGCGGGTGAGGAAGGTCGCCTCCTCCATCGCCGAATCACCGCCGCCGACGACAGCAATGTGCTGGTCCTTGAAGAAGAAACCGTCGCACGTCGCGCACGTGGACACGCCGCGGCCGGTCAGCTCCTGCTCACCCGGGATGCCCAGGTGGCGCGGAGCCGCGCCGGTGGCCAAGATGATGGCCTTGGCGGAGTACACCTCATCGGCCACGTGGACCTTCTTGATGTCGCCGTCCAGCTCGACGCGGTCAACCATCTCAGCGCGCAGATCCGCGCCGAAGCGCTCTGCCTGTGCACGCATTTCCATCATCAGGTCCGGGCCCATGATGCCGTTCTCAAAACCGGGGTAGTTCTCCACCTCGGTGGTGTTCATCAGCTCACCGCCGAACTCGTAGCCTTCAAAGACCAGCGGTTTCAGGTCGGCGCGGGCAGTGTACAGCGCAGCGGTGTACCCGGCCGGGCCGGATCCGATGACAATGACCTCCTGCACCTCGTCCGGGTTGGCAGCCGTGGCAGCGGCCTCCTGCATCGGCTCAGTCGTCGCGGTCTCCGGAGCGAACGCGCCAAGCGCGTTGGCGGAGGGAATGTTGGGGATCTGCGGCTCAGTCATGGCTGTCAGTGTAGTGCTTAGGTCAAGTGATCCTAACTAACAAGATTCACGTCCTCATCGATCATCTGCAGCAGCATGTCCCGGGCACGGTACCTGCGGGACTTCACTGTCCCGGGGCGCACGCCGAGCTCGCGGGCGGCGTGGTTGATGGACAGACCTGCGACGTCGATAAGCAACAGCGCCGAACGGTTCGCGGCCGGAAGCTTGCCCAGCACCTGCATGAGCGCGAGCCTGCGGTCGAGGTGCGTCAGCGGTTCATGGGACAGAGCCCGGTTGGTGTCGGGGCTGATCTTCTCGTCGTCGTCGATGCTCAAGTGGCGGCGCTTGTTGTCCGCGCGCTTGAAATGGTCGTAGCCTGCGTTGAGCACGAGGCGGCACAGCCACGTCCCCAGGCCCGATTCGCCGCGGTACGTCTCCATCTTCACTGCTGCTTTGAGCAGTGCGTCCTGCATGACATCCTGCGCGTCATGCTCATTGCGGGTGTAGCGCAGCGCGAGCGCCCACATTTGGCGGCGGTAGCGCTGCACGATCATCGTGAACGCGCGCTGATCCCCCGCAAGATAGGCCGCCACCAGCGCTTTGTCGCTGTAGTGCTGTGCATGCATGGTGTCCCCCCGATTGATCCCCCTGTGCTGCACCCCGATTGTGGCACGCGCGCACACCGGGTCGCACCTAGTTGTTGCGCACTCCAGTGTGCAACGCACGCTTGCCGACGACGCTGACCTCCTGCACCGCAACCGCCGTGCCATCCGCACCCGTGAAAGCGATCTCCAACCCGTTGAGCGTCGGGTTGTCGGTGATGTCGACGGTATGCTGCGGGCCGCCGGTGAGCGTGCCCTCTGCGAGAACCTCGCGGTTGCCTCCGGCAAGACCGTAGATGGTGTACTCCAGCCCAGGGCCGGGCTCGGTGTGGAAGATCAGCTGATCGGCGATGAAGGGGCCATCCGTGGTGATCGTGAACTTCTGTCCGGGGGTGACGGTGGCGGTGGTGGCGCCGTCGCCGTCGACAAGCGGGGCGAAATTCTCCGGCTCCACCGTCAGCGGGGCGATGAAAACCGGAAGCGACTGCGCCTGGCTTACCGGGCCGGACTCGGTAGCCACGTCGCGCACCGGGTTGTCCGGCTCATCGCGGAATTGGCTGAGCACGTACGTGGTCAGCAGCGCGACCATGAGGACCGCGCTGATTGCTACCGCCACCAGAGCCGTGATGCCGAATGCGCCGAGACCGCGCTCGCCGAAACCGCGCACCGGTGGTGTATCGATCTCTTGCTCCACCGGCACCTGCACGGTCTCGCCAGGTCCCTCGCCAGAGAGGTTGTGCAGCAGGTCCTCCGCGAAGCCCAGGGCGGCGTCATCGGAATCAAGGTCCGCGCCCGGCAGGACGGCGGGGAACGCTAGGACGATGGCGCCGTCTTCAGTCACGCGCATGCGGTCGCGGTTGTCCAGGCCAAGGGGGACGCCGTGCTGGTGCGCGAAGGCCACAGACTGATTCAGCGGCACCATCGCGTCGTCGACTGCCTGCTCGAGCAGCGGGGCGCCCGACTCGGCCACGGCCTTGAGGGACGACCCCGGTACCCAGTCCGAGACCACAAGGCAGCCCATGCGGTACGGAATCGCCTCCAAGATCGGTGCCACACCGGGCAGCTGGAGTTCGCGCAGGCGGTGGGTGCGGTGGGAGACACCGGCGGCGTCGATAGCAGCCTGGCGCGGAGCGACAGGAGCAAGCGGTGCCGCACCGCACGTGTCCACGAACGTCAGCGCCACCATCCGGCCGGTCCGTTGCTCCCGGGCCTGCCAGAAGCGGGCGCCGGTGGCGGCACCGTGGTCCTTCAGCAGACGGAAACGCCCGTCGGACACCGCGGCACCCGGGATCAGGCGCGGCCCGCGGACGACACCGGCGGACATCGGCGGCGGGACCGGGGACGCATTGAAAGTGTCCTCCAGCATGAAGGTGGATAGAGCCGGCGCGGACTCCTCCACCGGAGTGCTGCGCTTGAAGCGCTGCATGACTGTCTCCACCTCAGGCAGTTTGGAGAAGGACAGCACCACGGCGGTGACGGCGACGAAGATGACGCCGAGCACGGCGATCTCTATGAGCATGCCCACGGAGCTGCGCTCGGGCGAGACCATGCGCACTACCGAGCGCACGGCGAAGACCGCCCCGACACCGACCAGGCCAGCAAGCGCTGCCCATGCGGAGGTCTTGAGGACTTCTCCTGTGCCCAGCGAGCCGAGCTTGCTGCGCAGCAGGAAAGAGCCAATGACAGCGCCAGCGACAAAGCCGAAGCCGTTGGCGGCGCCGAGCAGCACCACCACCTGATCGGGGCGCGTCGCCGCGAACGGAGCCAGCAACGCCAGAACCACCTTGGTGAAGGTGATGCCGGCGATGATGAAGGTCGGCGTCCACGCCTCCTCGCGGGCGTAGAAAACGCGCAGGTGCAGCATCACCAGCGCGTACGGGATGAGGGCGAACGCGGAGAAACTCAGCGTCAGGCCCAGGGTGCGGGCGTCCTCGGAACTGAAGTTGCCGTAACGGAACAGGGCGGTGCCGATGTCGGGGCCCAGCGCCGTCATGAACATGATGATCGGGATGATGGCGATGAACGTCAGCTTCGTGCCGAGTGTCAGGTCGCGGACGACGGCTTGGTCATCGCCGTCGGCGGCGTTGCGGCTCAACCGCGGCATGATCGCCGTCAGCAGCGTCACACCGATGATGCCGTAGGGCACTTGCAGCAGCAGCCAGTGGTTCGCGTAAATGATCGGCGCGGATTCGTGGACGCTCGAGGCGATGCGGTTGTTGATGATGTAGCCGACCTGCGAGATGGCCACGTAGGTGATGATGGCCAACGCCATCCCGCCGAACTGCTTCAACCTGTCGTCGATGCCCCACTCGAGCCGCAGGTCGACGCCGGTGCGCCTGAGCGCCGGCAGCATGATCAGGCACTGGACCACCACGCCGAACGTGGTGCCGAGGCCTAACAACAATACGTGCGGATCGGTGACAGGTGTCGGGTCGTCCGGGTGAATGGACCCCGGCACCAGCATGTAGAGCGCCATGACTGTGATGGTCACCACGTTGTTCGCCACCGGCGCCCACGCGCCGGGGCGGAACACTTCCTTCGTGTTCAACACCGCCATGAACAGTGAGAACAAGCCGTAGAACATGATCTGCGGCAAGAGCAGATACGCGAACGAGGTGGCCTGAACGACGTTGACTTGGCCGTCGCCATCGAGCATCAGCCGTGTCAGCAGTGGTGCACCGACGAGCGTGATCACCGTGGCCACAGTCACGAGCGTGAACGTCAGCGTGAACAGCCGCCGGATGAAGGAGGCGCCGTGGTCCGGATCCGCTTTCTCGGCGCGCACCAGCACCGGCACCACCAGGGCGGTGAGCACCGAGCCGAGCACGATCTCCGTGACCATGTTCGGCAGCGTGTTCGCCGAGATGAATGCCGATGCCACCGCGCCGCCGAGCGCCGATGTGATCATCACCGTGCGGATGAAGCCGGTGATGCGCGACATCAGCGTCGCCACTGCCATTGAGCCAGTGGACCTTACGACGGAGCGGTCCGAAGTTTCAGCTTTCTCCATAGGGGTCTCAATCCTAGTGCTCTCTCCGCCGCTTCCCGAGTTGGAAAAGAACCGCCAACGCGAACAGCACCGCCAGCCCGGCGACGAGGATCCGGGTGGCAAGCGCCCCGCCGGCCGTCTGCACAGCGATGTTCACCGGCTGAGAAATCGGCCGATTACCCGGCGTGGAGAGGTACAGCTGCAGGTCAGTGCGCTTATTGTTCTGCGGCAGGTCCGCCGTCATCTGGAGGGTGAGCGAACCGCGCGCCGGGATGCGGAACTCCGCCGGAGTATTCAGCTTCGCGTCGGGGGGCCCCTGATACAGAATCGACGCGTCGACAGGCAGCGGCAGCCCGTTCTCCGCGACAATGAGCAGCGGCGAGGATTCCGACGTGCGCGTGTACACATTCCCCGGCGGGATCAAGCTTATCGACGACTTGATCGCCCCCAACGTATCCCGCCCCCCATTGAGCCGCGTGCGGGTGCGCAACTCCGCATCCGAGTAGTAGGTCAGAGAACGGCGGTGCGTGACCGGCAGCGCGGCGAGCAGATCCAGCCGCAGCGGGAGGGTGTAACCGTAGCGGGTCAGAGCGATGTTGTTCTCGTTGGCCAGGATGGATGTGAGGTCGTCGATGTAGCGCGCCTGCTGGCCCGCGTTGAGGATCTCCGTGTCGGAGTACACAGTCGGGTCGTTGTACGGCGTGCCGAGTGCCTCCAGGTCCGCCTGATCAATCTGCTCCGGAGGGCGCGTGTACTCCTCGAGTGGCATCGGCTCGGCTATGCGGGAGCTCATCAGCTCCCCCACGGTACCCATGACTTGCTGCGCTGTCGACGCATCCCACGCCGCCGGCGGATTGACGAGCACCGGCTCCTCCCCCGCCGTGCGCGCTGCCGTCGCGATAGCCGATGCCGCAGTGAGATCGCGCGCCGCCACCGAATCCATCGAGTAGTCGTAGCGCAGCTTCTCCTGGGAGTAACCGGTGGTCTCCGGGTGGCTGCCGGTCGCAGCAAGCGTACTGGCCAGCGCATCATCAAAGCCCACCGTCACCACACCGGGTGTGGCGGTGGCGAAGCGCTCCCCCGGCACGGTGTTGTCCGCCACGAGCACGCGCACCGGCTGGGACGGTTCCGGCGCCGCGACATCCTCAGTGCTGGGCAACGTCGGGGTGTCCAGCGTGGTCTGCTGGTCGCCCTCGATCTTGCCGCCGGGCCCGTCTTGCGTTTCAGCCTGCTCGTTTTCCCACGCGCTCTGCATGCCGACCTGCGGCACCGTCGACCTGCTGTGGTCCGCCCAGCCCATCGCCGGCGCAGACTCCGGGGTGAGGTAGCCCGCGCCAGGCACCACTATGTTCTGCACGATGGGAGTACCCAGCACGCGGCCCAAGGTGAAGGGCCCGCGCTCGAGGGCCTCGCGCATGAGCCACCTATCACCGGTGCGGGCGATGGCGTTCAAGTCAGCATTCGCCCAGGGCAGTGCCACCGTGCAGCCAGACGCGCTCGCGGCCTTGACCTTCTCTAGCCAGGCAGCAGCATCCTCTGCGCCCCGGCCCGGCGCGGCATCCATGAAGGCCGCGTCCTCACGGCCCCAAGAATCGCGCAGGCGCTGGCGTTGGCGGCCCGGGGATGGGCGATCGTCGTCGACCTTGTACCCCTGCGCCATTCGGTCCACTGTGTCCACCAGCGCGGGGTCGAGAGCGAGACACGTGGCGTCAGCGACGCCAGTGTCGTCGGTGGTCTCCGCGTACGTCTCGATCAACTGATCCAGGCGCCCCCCAGGTTCGAGCTGATCCGCGAGCTGCTCGGAGGCCAGAATCAACGGCGGGCTGTTCGGAGCTTCGCCGGTCTCCCCCGGCACAATGTCCACCGGTGCGCTCACCGGGTAGAGCACCGAGACACCCGCGGGAGTCTGCTCCTCGGGCAAATCACCCCGCACGGCCATGTGCCAGCGCTCGCTGTCTAAGTGGGTGCCGTCCTGCTCCAGCACGACCATGATCGGGAACGTCGCCGCGAGCGGTTGGTCCGAGACATCCACCTGCACGGTGATTTCGGCCTCCTCCCCCGCGGACAGGTTAGGCACCTCGACCGTGTCACCGGCGACCGTGTACTCCCCCGGCGCCGCAATCGTTGCTACCCGGGCATCGGAGACAGACCCGGAGACAGGTCCGCGCCGGGGAGTCACCGTGAGGTTGTCCATCTGCTCATCGCCGTCGTTACGCACCCGCACAATCGCGTCGACGGTGGAGCCGGAATCGGCGGTAGAGGGAGCGTCGACAAGCGAGAGCGTGATGTTCTCGCTGCCGTCGCTCGCGCGAATCTGCGGATTGACCCACTGCGAGGCCACGGCCGAGTTTTGCGGATCCATCGGCACCGGCAGGTCGGCGTGCGCGGGGGAAGCACAGACTGCCACCACTGCTGCTGCCACGACTGCGCAGATCCGTGCCTTCATCACCGCGGCGTGATCCTTCCGGCACGTTTCTCGGCACGCGCTAATGCTGGCATTTTGTCGAAGGCGATGCGGGCCAGCTTGCGTTCGTCGGCATACGCCAGGTGCTCCATCAGCTCGCTGACGGGGACCCAGGCGACTTCGGTGACTTCTGGGTCTTCGTCGTTAAGCACCCCGTCGACATAGCGCAACAAGTTATGGTGCACGGTCTTGTGAATGCGCACGCCGTCAGACACGAACCAGTAATCGATCAGGCCGAGGTCCTCGAAGGGCTCGCCGTAAATGCCGGTTTCTTCCCACACCTCGCGGCGGGCCGTGTCCCACTGGTGCTCACCGGGCTCCACATGGCCCTTCGGCATCGACCACAGCAGGCGGCCGCGGCGGTCAAGGCGCCCGATCAGCGCGACATAAATCCTGCTCAGGTCCACACTGCCGTCCGCAGCCACTGCTTCCGCCATGCCGGAGACCACCAAACCGCCCGCGGACGTTTCGTCCCGGGTCTCCATCTTGTGGTCCGTCGTGTACTGGCTGGTGTGCGGCTTGCGGTAGTTCTGGGGGCGCTGCTTGCGGCGGCGCTTGTTCGGCTGCTGTTTCTGGGATTTTGGGGGTTGCTTCTGGTGCTTTTGTCGTTGTTTTTGGGATTGCTTCTGCTCCCCCTTTTGGGCATGACTCGACCCGCGCCGGCGCCGCCTGCGCTTCGGAGGATTCGGAGAGTCAGCCATGAGATCAGATCGTACCCGCCCACGACTTATATATGGAACTTGAGACCACCCCAAGTATGGTTATGGCCGTGACCCCGAGGACCGCGAGCGAGAACCACACCGACCCCGCCGGGCTTTTCAGTTTGCCCGAAAAGGGCGATTCCACAGCCTTCATCGGGCTGCTCGCCCGGGCGGAAACAGCGGTGCGCGAGCTTGAAGGCCTGCTCACATCGCTGGTGCGGGAATTCCACGACCGGGGCGAGTCCCTTTACTTGGTCGGCGGCCCGGTGCGCGACGCGATGCTCGGCCGACTCGGCAATGACCTGGACTTTACGACGTCCGCACGCCCCGACGTCATCAAAGCCATCTTGAGCGGCTGGGGCGAGGCCGTGTGGGACACCGGCATTGAATTCGGAACCGTGTCGACAGTCAAGGACGGCCAGCAGGTGGAGATCACCACCTTCCGCGCTGATCTGTACGACGGCGTCACACGCAACCCCGAAGTCACCTTCGGCGACGCGATTGACGACGATCTGGTGCGCCGCGACTTTCGCGTGAATGCAATGGCGATCGAGCTCCTTGTCGCCGACGGCGAGGATTCACTCGCGCTGGATTTCCACGACCCCGTCGACGGCCTGAAAGACCTGCTGAACCACGTCCTGGACACCCCGCAGGAGCCGGAGGTCAGCTTCCGCGATGACCCGCTGCGCATGCTCCGGGCGGCCCGGTTCGTCTCCCAGCTGGGGTTTCACGTCTCGCCGCGGGTGAAGCGTGCGATGACGGACATGGCGGAAGAAATAGGCCGCATCACCGTCGAGCGCGTGCAGGCGGAACTGGACAAGCTCTTGCTCGGCGTGCAGCCGTGGGAGGGCATTGACCTGCTCGTGGAGACGGGCCTGGCCGACCACGTGCTGCCGGAGATCCCGGCGCTCAAGCTCGAGCGCGACGAGCACATGCAGCACAAAGACGTCTACGCTCACTCGCTGACTGTGCTGCGCCAGGCCACCGAGCTGGAAGAAGAAGGACCGGACCTGAAGCTGCGTTGGGCGGCGCTCATGCATGACATCGGCAAGCCGGACACCCGCGAGGCCAAGCCGGGCGGAGGGGTGTCCTTCCACCACCACGAGGTTGTCGGTGCGAAGCTGACGCGAAAGCGGATGCGCAAACTGAAGTACCCGAAGCACGTCATCGAGGACGTGGGTCAGCTGGTCTACCTGCACATGCGCTTCCACGGTTTCGGGGAAGGCCAGTGGACGGATTCCGCCGTGCGCCGCTACGTGACCGATGCGGGAGACCTTCTCCCCCGCCTGCACAAACTCGTCCGCGCGGACTGCACAACGCGTAACCCGAAGAAGGCGGCGCGTCTCCAGCGCACCTACGACCACCTCGAGGAGCGCATCGCGGACCTTGCTGCCAAGGAGGATCTCGCTCGCGTGCGCCCGGACCTGGACGGCAATGAGATCATGGAGATCCTGGGCCTCGAGCCCGGCCCGCAGGTGGGCAAGGCGTGGAAATACATGAAGGATCTCCGCTTGGAGCACGGTGAGCTGGGCCGTGATGAGGCCGTCGCACAGCTCAAGGCGTGGTGGGAGGCAGAAAATGGCTGAGTTTTTCTACGCGGATAGATTGTTCACCGCGCTCGAGCGCGAAGAGCCGGGGCCGGGCATGTTGCTGGTTGCGGCGCCGGGCATGCTTTCCGACGAATTCGTCCGCTCCATCGTCCTCGTCATCGAGCACACCGCGACCCACTCCTTCGGCGTGGTGCTCAACCGGCGCAGCGACGTCGCGGTCCACAATGTCCTGCCCGAATGGCTTCCCGAGGTGGCCAATCCACAGGCGCTCTACATCGGCGGCCCCGTCGGCCCGCAGGCGGCGATCGGCGTCGGCGTGACCAAGTCCGGCACGGTGATCGACGATCACCCCGAGTTCACCCGCCTGGCCAACCGCCTCGTGCACGTTGACCTGCGCACAGAGCCGGAAACCGTCGAGGGTTTGCTCGAGGGCATGCGCCTTTTCGCCGGTTACGCCGAGTGGGAGCCCGGCCAGCTCGACGAGGAGATCGAACGCGGCGACTGGTACGTCGCGCCCGCCCTGCCGAGCGACGTCATCGCCCCCGCGAACACCGACCTGTACAGCGATGTCATGCGCCGCCAGCCGATGCCGCTGCCATTGTTCTCCACGTTCCCCGCGAACCCAGAAGACAACTAGATGCGCAATCTGTGGGTAGTGGGCCTTGGGCTCATTCCGCTCGGTCTCGCATTCGGCCTGGTTATGACACAGGCCGGTTTCGCCTGGTGGTGGACGCCGATCTTCTCCATCGTCATTTACGCCGGCTCGATGGAATTTCTCGCCGTGCAGATGGTCGCCAGTGGCGTTGGGCCGCTCTCAGCCACAGTCACCGGCTTCATGGTGAACTTCCGGCACATTTTCTACGGCCTCACGTTCCCCCGCCATCTCATCGACAGTCCCGCCGGCAAGGCCTACAGCACCTATTCGCTTACCGACGAGTCCTACGCCATCACCTCCACCACCCCCCACTCCGAACTCACCGGCCGGCACGTCCTGGCCATCCAAGCCTGCTGCCAAGCGATGTGGGTCATCCCCGGCATCATTGGCGCGCTCGTCGGGCAGGTCATTCCGGACAGCGTGCAGGGAATGGACTTCGCCCTGACCGCCCTGTTCATCGTGTTGACGTACGAGGCGTTCCAATCCAACCGCGACTTCTCCCTGCCTCTGACCGCCGCCGGGATCGCAGTGCTCGTGGCCGTGCTCGCCCCGTCGGCGATTCTCATGGCGGGGTTGTCAGCCTACTTCGTGGTGCTGTTGCTGCGGTACGGGTTTCCGGGCGTCGATAAGCGCCTTGAGCTGCGAGGGAACACATAATGGGTGATTCTTTGGGGCTTCCCGACGGCGTGACCCTCACCATGGTCGCAGCCGTCCTGGTGCCCGTCGCAGTGGTGACGGTGTTGCTGCGCGCGCTCCCCTTCGCGTTTCTGCGCGTGCTCAAGGGCAGCGCGCTGATTGAGTTCCTCGGTGCGACGATGCCGGTCGGCGTCATGACCGTGCTTGTCGTGTACACGCTGGCTAGCGCGCTGGATGCCCCAGGTGGACTGGTCCCAGCCCTCATTGCTGGAGTGGTCACCCTTTTTCTCCACGTGTGGAGGCGCAGTGCCGGCCTCTCCATCCTCACCGGCACCGCCGTGTACATGCTGCTGGTGAATGTGGTGGTCGGCTGAACCTGGTGCTCGGGTGAACAACGCGTTAATGCGCTGCTGAAAAGCCTGTGGGGTTTTAGGCTTCGCAGTATGAAGCGCATCCTCCGCACAGCTATCGCATCCGCCGCCGCCGTCTCTCTCACGCTTAGCCTTGCTACGCCTGCCGACGCCCAGGTCAACCGCCCCGTTGACGACACGAGTTCCATCAAGCCGATGTTGGAGTTCAGCTCGCCGTCCTACATCCAGGAGAACTCCAGCACCGCGACCGACGAGGAACTGCGGCAGAAATGGGAGGAGGCCGTGCGCATGGGGCACATCGCTCCCCTCATCGAGGCGATTTACGGCCTGGACATCAACGACGATCAGTTTCTTGAGGACCGCGTAGCCGCCAACGCCGGCAAGTTCGAGCAAAACCACTCCGCAAATGCCGTGCTCGGCAGCTCTATGAAATGGGACGCTGCTCGCGGTTACGAGCTGGGCAACACGCTGAACTGGTTGATCGCGCTTGGCGTTATCACGGCTGCGGTCGGCGGCGCCGTTGCTGCCTACACGTCAGGTGTCTTCGGTTAAGGCACCGTTCGGAGAATGTACTTTTTGAGCCAGCTGACCTGCTCGTTAGCGTGAGCGTTCGAACACAGAGGCTAATGGTTCATGCAAGTTAAGCGTGAGTGTCCACCCCATATGCAATGATGTGTGCATAGCATTCGAACACAACTGCTAAGGGGGAACAATGACGAAGGAGCGCAAGAAGAAGTCGGCCTTTTTTGCAACCGACAATCCGAGCGATCCACTCGCCGCTGCGGGGAGGCAGTTCCGGGAGGGCGAGTACGCGATGTTCGGCAGGTACGCGTCCAGTGACGGTGAGGAGGGGCCGGTCTGTTCGAAGGACTTCGACCGGGAGATTGCGGGCCTGTGCACGTACACGGGCCTACGCCGGGCACCGGCCGAGAGGGCCGTGGTGGGTTACATGAGTTTGCGGGATCTGCCCCGCCTCCGCGCGCTCCAGAAGGAGACCAAACTGCTGGACATCGATCGTCTCGATGCGATTGCCGTCCGCATAGCGGAGCTCGGTATCAACGCCACGGAAGAGGTCTATTCCACTATCGACGAGCTGTTGGTCACCCTATTCACCCCGACACGGATGAATCAGCCCCTCCCTACTCGTACAACTATCACGCGGCGTCTGCGTGAATTCATCGCAGAGCTCGATTCCAAGGTGGCATACAACGAGCAGAAGCGGGAAAAGCGCGAGAAGAAGGATCCTCCCCCGCCGGGTGAATGCGAGATCTCTTTTCAAGAAGCGATGGCAGGCACGGGCACTGCGGGCCTCACCATGGTCGGCGACAATGCGACCATCGCCGCCACCAAAGCATCTATCGACGAGACCGCCCGCGCCCACGGCCTGACCCAATCCGATGCGGCCCTCAAGCTCCTGAATGGTGAGATCACCCCGGCTCCCGGGGCCAAGATCTACGCGTACACTCCCCTGACCGAGGATGGTTCGTTGAACTCGGCGGCCCCTGCCTACTTCCCCGGATTCGGCTGGACCACAGCGCCCGGCACAGAGATGTTCAACCACATGCTGTCTAGCGCCGACAAGAACTCGGTCAAAGTTGTGAATCTCGACGATGCCGCCACCCGCACCGTGAACAGCTACTCCCCACCGGAGGACATCAAGGCGTACGTCCGCGGCCGCGACGGCACGTGCCGCTTCCCCGGTTGCACGGTGTCGGCCTGGAAGTGCCAGATCGACCACCGCGTTCCCTTCGATTTAGGCGGGGAAACCACTGCATCGAACCTTTTCAGCCTCTGCGCGCACCACCACAACATGAAAACTGACCGCAGGGCGTATTACATCCCCGATCCCGTGACCGGCGAGCTTGTCTGGCTTTTCCCCGACGGGACGTACCAGCGCACCGACCCCGAAGGCTTCATTCACTCTCAAGTCACGCCAACGGCCCCAAAGTGGCAGCACTCGCTAGAAGACATCTTGGGGTTGCACCGAAAAAAGACCCGTTTTTTCGCACTCGGGCACAAGCTTATCGACGACTACGACACCGGAACCTCAACCCTCGACGAGTGCCTCACTGCCATCGCCGGTTTGGAGAAAGAGTTCGGCCGGGAGTTCCCGTTCCGACCTAAGGAAGCGCACAAAGACACACTCAAAGAATCGGCCCAAGTTCATGCGGAGGACGCGCCACCGTTCTAACGCTGGTTCTAAAGCTCTGGGAACTTGGCCCGCGCTTCGGCCCACAGACCCTCGAAGTGCTCGGCGGGAAGTCTCTCCGCCTCCAGTCCTTCGTACTGGTCGTAGGTGTCCGGGTGAGGGACGGTGTCGAGGGGTTCGTTGGCCTGCCCGGCGATCTTGCCGTCGATAAATGCGCCCATGATCACGTGGTCTGGGGTGAGCTCGATCATGCGCACCATGCGGCACTCGTGGTCGTTGAGCTCGGCAAGTTCAGCAACGTTGACCACGGATCCCGCGCCCAGGACGGTCAAGGTGGTGCGGACGTAGATCGCCATTATTCCCCGCCCGCCACGACAGTGTCGCCTTCTTGGCGGACGGGCGCGGGGGTCATACCCGATTGGGCCGGGCCCTCGACAGGCTCTCCGGTGGCGATGTCGAAGCTGGACCCGTGCGCCGGGCAGCGCACGGTATCGCCATTGACCTGCGAAATCGGGTTTCCCTGGTGCGGGCAGACCGTCGAATACGCGAGGAATTCGCCCTCCGTCGGCTGCGCGATGATGAGCTTATCGACGATCACAGCGCTCCCCACCGGAACCTGCGTCGCCGCGATCTCAGCCGTGGCGGGCTTGCCGCACGCGGCGAGGAACGCGCCCGCGACGGTAGTGGCGGAGCCGACGAGGAACAGACGGCGTGAGCAACGGGGGGTCTGGGAGTTCTCGGTCATGCCTTAACAGTAGCTGCCTTCATGGAGGCGACGTAGTCCTTCAGCTCGGCGCGGAGGCCATCCATGTCGGTGATGTGGACGGGTTCGTCGTGGTCGCCGCCCACCCACTCGTCAATGATCTTGGCGATGGCGGAGCCGGTGATGGCGCCGGCAGCACCCGCTGCGATCGCGTCGGACACGTGGTGCGGCTCGGAAATGCCGAAGCCCAGCAGGATCGGAGCGCCGCCATACATCGCCACGTTGTTGACCACGTCGGACAGACCGAGGGTCTGGGACTCCCGCTCGGTGCCGGTCACACCGGCGCGGGACGCGCCGTAGATATAACCGCGGGAATTCGCGGCGATGCCCTCGAGAACCTCCGGGGTTGCCCTCGCCGGGGCAATGAAGACCGGGTCAACACCAACCGTGGTCGCGGCGGCGACGAAGGGTGCGGATTCGCGGACGGGGACGTCGGGAAGCAAAATGGCGTCGGCGCCTGCCTCCTTGAACTCGCGGTAGAACTGCTCGTACCCGCGGACGTAGGCGACGTTGGAGTACATGAGCATGCTGATCGGCACGTCCGGGTAGCGGCGGCGGACCTCACGAATCTGGTCGAGCGCCTTGGCCACGGTCGCGCCGGAGACAAGCGCGCGGTGGTGCGCGTTCTGGATCGTCGGGCCGTCGGCAACCGGGTCGGAGAAGGGAACGCCCAGCTCAAGTGCGTCGGCGCCGCCCTCGATGACGGCAGAGATGATGTCGATGGCATCTTCCGGGTTCGGGTCGCCGAGCATCACGAAGGGGACGAACGCGCCCTCGTTTTTCGCCTCGAGGTCAGCGAAGAGTTGTTCAAAACGCGACATGGTTATTTGCCCTCCGTGGCTGCATCGGTGGTGAAATCGACAACGAGATCCGGGTTGTCTTCCAGGGTCTGCTGCACATGCGTGACATCCTTGTCGCCGCGGCCGGACAGGGAGACGAGGATGTCTGTGGGGGTGCGGGTGCTGGCGGCTTCGTCGGCGCGTCGTAAAGCGTAGGCGAGCGCGTGGGAAGACTCGAGCGCGGGAATGATGCCCTCCTTCCGGGAGAGGATCTGGAACGCAGCGACCGCCTCGCTGTCGGGAACGGCGACGTAGGACGCGCGGCCCGTCTGGGCGAGGTGCGAGTGCTGCGCGCCGACCGCCGGGTAGTCCAGGCCGGCGGAGATGGACAGGGAGTCGGTGATCTGGCCGTCCTCATCGCGCATGACGTAGGACTTGGAGCCGTGCAGGATGCCGATCGTGCCTGCGTTGATGGCCGCGCCATGGCGGCCGGTCTCCATGCCCTCGCCGCCAGGCTCAGCGCCGACGAGCTCGACGCCGTCTTCCTCAATGAAATCGGCGAACATGCCGATCGCGTTGGAACCGCCGCCGACACACGCCGTGACCACATCCGGCAGCTTGCCAGTGCGCTCGAGCATCTGCTGCTTCGCCTCCACCGAGATCACCTTGTGGAACTCGCGCACGATCGTCGGGAACGGGTGCGGGCCAGCAGCGGTGCCCAGCAAGTAGTGAGTGTTGTGGAACGTTGCGGTCCAGTCGCGCAGTGCCTCGTTGACCGCGTCCTTGAGCGTGCCAGAACCAGAGTCGACTCCGACGACCTCCGCTCCCATGAGACGCATACGCCACACATTCGGCGCCTGGCGCTCCATGTCCTTCGTGCCCATGTAGATGGTGCAGTCCAAATCCATGAGCGCGGCAGCGAGCGCGGTCGCGGTGCCGTGCTGACCGGCGCCCGTTTCGGCGATGACGCGGGTCTTGCCCATCTTCTTCGCCAGCAGGGTCTGCCCGATCACCTGGTTGGTCTTGTGGGCACCACCGTGAACGAGGTCCTCGCGCTTGAGGAAGATGCGCGCATAGTCGTTGCCCGCGGTGAGGTTTTTCGCTTCCGTCAGCGGCGTCGGGCGGCCGAGGTAGTCGCGCAGCAGAGCGCGGTACTCGGTCATGAACTCCTCGTCGTTCCACGCGTCGACAAACGCCTGCTCCAGCTGGTCCAGCGCCGGGAGCAGCGATTCGGCGACGAATTGTCCGCCGAACTCACCGAAATACGCGGGTAGGAGTGTGCTCATGGGTGTTCCCTTTCGTATTGAGTCAAACTCAGTAATGGAAATTCCTGATTGTGGTGAACGCTTGACGGATCTTGCCCGCATCCTTCCTGCCGGACCACTCTACCCCGGAGTTCAGATCGACCCCCGCGCAGCCCACGGCCAGCGCATCCTCGAGATTATCCAGGCCGATTCCGCCGGCGAGGAGCGAGCGAGACTTGATTCCTTCGGGGATCTGGCTCCAGTCGAAGGTGGTTCCGCTACCGCCGGCGCCAGCGTCAAGCACGAGAGCATCAAGCTTATCGACGACTCCTTCCGCCCACTCTGGGTTTCCATCCGTCATGGAGACAGCGCGCCAGATCTTTAGCTGTGGGTCAATTGAGTGGCATTCAGTACGGACACGATCGATCAGGTCGAGTTCCGCGCCGACACTCCCCTGGTAAGGCGCATGGATCTGCACGGCGTGGATGCCCGGAAAGACGAGTTCCGCCCAGTTCTCGGTACGGCGGCTCACGGCCACATAGTGCAGACCGGGTTCGTGGCAAATGATGTCTTCCGCTGTTTCACGTGAAACATTCCGCGGCGATGCTTCCTCGAAAATGAGGCCGCCGTAGACAGCGCCAGCCGCACGGGCAGCCTGGGCGGCCGACCACGATGTAAGGCCGCAGACCTTATTGGGGCCGTACACGAGCATGCGGGCAGCCCAGTCAATGTCTGGTTCGCCCGTGAGCTGGGATCCGACGAGGAATCCGTCCGAGTGTCCACCGAGCTGGCGCACCGTCTCCACATTACGGATGCCCGACTCGGAGACGACGAGGGCACCTTCGGGCGCGAGCGGAGCCAGGCGGGCTGAGCGGCCCAGATCGATCGAGAGATCGTGCAGGTTGCGGTGGTTGATGCCGAAGATCTTCGCGCCGAGCTTGGTGGCGCGGGCAGCTTCCTCCTCATCGATGACTTCAGTGAGAACGTCAAGGTTGAGGCGATCTGCCTCAGCGTGAAGGCGGGCGTAGGTGTCGTCGTCTAGCACGCTGAGCATGAGCAGGATCGCGTCGGCGCCGAAATAGCGCGCGGCGTGGATCTGGCACTCGTCGATGATGAAGTCCTTGCACAGCACTGGCAGGTGCGTGGTCGAAGCGACGGTGGCCAAATGGTCGTAGTCTCCCCCGAACCGGTCTGGCTCGCACAGTACGGAAATGCCCGCGGCGTAACGGGAGTAGATCGAGGCGATAGCACCCGGCTCGTAATGCGCGCGGATCGTACCGAGCGAGGGCGAGGACGCCTTGCACTCCATGATGAACTGAGCGCCTGGGCGGGCGAGCGAATCGGAAAGGGAGCGCTCGGAGCGGGGAAGGGAGGCGGGATCGACGTGAGCGATGCGGCCGCGAATATCGTCAAGGTGACGTTTTCTGCCCTCTACAATCCCCTCGAGAACGGTGGGGAGACCGTCAGATTGGCTAGGATCGCGTTGTTGCAGGTCAGAGGGCATAGTTTGCACCTTCGTGGGTGGAGAGCCAGTCGCGGACGGTGCCGTCGTTAAGCAACTGCAGTGCGCGCTCGGTTCCTGCCTTGAAATCTGGGGCTTCCCCATAGAGGTAGAACATGGCGCCCGCAGTGGCGGCGACAGCGTCGCGGTGAGCATCTGGGGCGGTGCCGTCGAAGATCGCGCGGATCGCGGCGGCGTTCTCGTCCCCGTTGCCACCCTCGAGATCGGTGAGGGTGTAGGTGGGCAGGCCGAAGTCGGACGGTTCGACGGTGTAGTGCTCGATGTTGCCCTGGCGGTCGAGCTCCCAGATCTCGGTGGGGCCGTGGACGGCGATCTCATCTGTGCCGGAACCGTGGACGATCATGGCGCGGCCGCGGCCCAGCTCGCGCATCGTCTCCGCGATCGTCTGGCCGAGGGCCGGGTTAGCGATGCCCATGATCTGGTACTCCGGACGGCCGGGAGAGAGCAGCGGGCCGAGCGTGTTGAACAGCGTGGAAATGCCCAGCGACTTGCGCACCGGCTGGACGTGCGCGATCGCCGGGTTGTACGCAGGGGCGAACAGGAAGGTGAAGTTGGACGCTTCGAACTGGCGGACAGCGCGCTCCGGGTCGAGGTCGAGGGGGATGTTCAGCGCTTCGAGCACGTCGGCCGAGCCGGACTTGGACGACACTGAACGGTTGCCGCACTTGATCATCTTGATGCCTCCGGCGGCGGCGACCAGGGAGGAGGCGGTGGAGATGTTGATGGTGTTCTTGCCGTCGCCACCCGTGCCGGCAGAGTCCATGAGTCCCTCCCCCGTGATCGGGAACGGACGGCCGGCCGCGAGGAAGGCCTTGGCGGCACCGGCAATGTCGGCGAACGTCTCGCCGCGGGTGCGCACCGCTGCCAGCAGCGCGGCAATGTGCACATCGTCGTAGTCGCCGACGGTCAACGGGGTGAAGACGGCTACAGCCTCCTCCAAGGTCGGGTCCTTCTTATCGATGAAGGAGCGGAACGTCTCCAATGCCTTGTCACTAGCCATCATTGCCACCTTTCTTGGATTTGCCCAACAATTGTTTCACACACCGTTCCAGCAGGATCGGTCCACCGAGAGTAAGAATCGACTCGGGGTGGAACTGCAGCCCGATCGACATACCGTCCTCCGACTCCGCTGCCATGACGACGTCGCCGACCTGTGTTTCCGTGCGCGCCAGGGCGACTAACCCGTCCGGGATATCTACCGTCCCAAGGGAGTGGTACCGCGCTACGGGGACGAGGCGGCCCTCTTCGAGGTGCTCGGGTCCGCCGTCGATGACGAGACCGTCGAAAAGCGAACTCTGCAGCCCGTCATCCGTGAGCCGCATGGGAATGGACACACCGTGGACGGGTCCGCACGGCGAGACGGTGCCGCCGAAGTGCTCGATGAGTGCCTGGTAGCCGAGGCAAATGCCGAGAATCGGGATGCGTCCTAGTGCGCGTTCGATGAGCTCCATCATGCACCCAGCGTCGGCCGGGTAGCCGGGGCCGGGCGAGAGGATGATGACGTCCGGGTCGGCGCCCAACACCGCGTCGACGGACACGGTGTTGCGGAAGACCGTTGCGTCGAAGCCGGAGAGCGCGTCGACCAGGTTGTAGACGAAGGAGTCCTGATTATCCAGGAGAACGAGCTTGCTCATCGGATGACCTCCAATCGGGCGTTCTGCGCGAGACCAATCGCGTTGAGGACGGCATAGGCCTTGTGGAGCGTCTCATCGGCTTCGGCCTGAGGGTTCGAGTCGCGGACGACGCCAGCGCCGGCTTGGACGGTGGCAACCCCGTCTCGGACGTAGGCAGAGCGGATGACGATGCAGGTGTCGAACTCCCCGTCCCCACGCAGGTACCCGACAGCGCCACCGTAGGACCCGCGGCGGGAGCCCTCGATCTCGCGGATGAGCTCCGTCGCGCGAAGCTTCGGCGCACCGGTTAGTGTTCCCATGTTCATGGACGCGCGGTACGCATCGAGCGCGTCGAGGTCCTGCGCGAGAGTCGCCGTTACACGTGAAACAAGGTGCATCACGCGCGAGTAGCGGTCCACTTGCAACAGCTCGCGCACGCGGCGGGTGCCGGGCTCAGCTACGCGGGCCATGTCGTTGCGGGCCAGGTCGACGAGCATGGTGTGCTCCGCGATCTCCTTCGCGTCGGTACGCAGCTCAAGCTCCATGCGCGTGTCCAGTTCGTGAGTTGCCCCGCGCGGCCGTGTGCCCGCGATCGGGTAGAGTTGCACCTCGCGCGTCTGTGCAGAGAACTTCAGGTTGGACTCGGGCGAGGCGCCGAAGAGTTCGTACGGCTCGCGGTTGCGGTCGAAGCCGCGCACGTAGAACATGTACGGCGACGGGTTCGTCTCGCGCAGGCACTGATACGCAGCGAACGCGTCCGGGCACTCCGCCGTGAACGCGCGAGCCGGCACGACCTGATAGATGTCGCCGTTGTAGATATTGTCCTTCAGCTTGTCCACATCGCGGCGGAATTCCGCGTCATCCAAGCTCGTCGTCACCGTGAGCGTTTTCTCTTCGCCGGCGATCTTGGATCTCTCGGTGGAGGCGGCGCGAATCAGGTCTTCGTACTTCCGCAGTTGCTTATCGACGTCCCCCATCCCCGTCAGCTTCGCCGTCTGATTCCTGTGGTCAATCGTGAGGACAATCTCCGCGAGAATGAACTGGAAATCGGGGTAGGTGTTCGTGCTCTCCCCTACCTCAGGCAGTGTCTCGAACGTGGCCAGATAGTCGAACGCAAACCCGCCAACGAGCATCGACTCCGGGCGTTGTGTCAGCGCGCGCAGAACCTCGACGGTGCTGGGGGCGGTGAGACGCTCGCGCTCGTCGTCAGCTGACGACGGCGGGAACGTGAACGTGTTGTCCCCGCTAGCAAACTCCGCCAACTGTTCGCCCAGGTCGGCGGCGATCCTCTCCCCTTCCGGGCTCAGCGGCTCCACCACGACGTTGTAGTCGTTACACGTGACGCGCAGTGAAGCCGCGAGCACCGCCATCGACTGCAACCCCGACTTCGTGGTGATGTCGGCGCTCTCCAGCAGCACCGTGTCCGACAGTTCGGTGCCGCCGATGTGCTGGAAGAGGACGGAGGCGTCCTCGTGGTACCGGACGTCAATATGCGTCACGCGTGGAGGGGATGTGCTCATGGGGGTGTTTCTGACTCGCTGTGGTGGTTGTGCTGGATACAAAAAGGCCCGCTGCGCTTGGAGGGTCAAGCTTGCGGGCCGAGAGGGGTGACTGACTACGGCGCGCAGCTATGCGCGCCACCACCACTGATTCTGGGCGTTGAAGGAAGTCACAAGATTCAGGCTAAGGCAGGGGCGGGCCGGCTGCAACTGGTTTAGGAATAT
The DNA here is from genome assembly GCF_024454115.1 of Corynebacterium sp. CCUG 65737. Classification (NCBI taxonomy): domain Bacteria; kingdom Bacillati; phylum Actinomycetota; class Actinomycetes; order Mycobacteriales; family Corynebacteriaceae; genus Corynebacterium; species Corynebacterium sp. CCUG 65737. The sequence continues at coordinate 44,205 of NZ_JAGPZB010000003.1, read as the reverse complement.
TGCTCGTTTCGGAACGATGTTTCGGAAAACCGGTGTATTTGGACGCATTAGTCTCGCGCAGGCCAGATTCCGACAGATATTTCCGAATTGGTACTGCGGGGTACATGCTGGCCGCTAGAACACCGAGTTTCGGAAGGATTGGAAGGCCATAAAGACTTCCCTTGACGACGAGCTCTCCCTCCTCCTCGCCATCGGTAACGATCTCCCCGGTGACGTTCAAGTTGTTTCACGTGAAACAGCGCCGCCTGTTGCCCCGCCCCTTCTGCGCGGGAACTTGGAGGAACTCGATTTCCGGGCGGCGATGACGGAGGTCGATGGTCAAGGTCGCGGCACTGGGACGAATTCGCGGACTCTATCGGCCTTCCGCTCAAGGCGGCGCACAGCGCCAACCAGATAGCTCTTAAAGCAGCGGCTGAGATCGATTTGTCTGTACTGCCGTTAACGGGATCGCCGCTCAACGGTGCGCTCCGCGAGCTTGAGTCGCGGAGAGTGGAACTCGTCTAATTCTCGTCGGCTTGCTTAGCGGCATTGCGCAGTGCGTTGAGGTTGACGTTCGGGGTGGGTTCGGGCTCGGGGGTTTGAGTGCGGGCTTCGTCGACAAGTTGGGCTGTACGCGCGCCCTGATTGCCGCCGACGGCAACCGCGACCACCGCGGCGATGATCAACAGAACCGGAGCGGCCCACAGCCACCCGTGCGCGATGAACGAGAACGCGGCCCCGAAGGCGAGTGTCACACCGGCGAGAATGAGGAACGGGCCCACGACTTTGTGCGCGGTGTCCCAGACCTCTTCATCCTTGCGGACCTCTGGCACGCGCAGCCCGACGACCGAGTTGCCGGGCAGGCGGCCCACTGTCGCCAGCACTCCGGGAATGAGGAGGGCGAGGGCCGCGATGATGAGCAGAATTCCGATGATTACGCCAGCTGACATGCTTGCATAGTTTACCGGGACGCGATTTTTTCTCGTGGTCCGGGTGGTGGAGAATGAAGGCATGAACACAAAGTCGATCACGAGGTCGCTGCTGTTCTGGATTGTCGTGGCCATCGTGGCCGGCATCGCCTGCAGCTTCTTCTTTCCCGAATGGCTCGCCCGCATTTTTGTCACTTTCAACGGGTTCTTCTCTAACTTCCTGGGCTTCTTCGTTCCAGTGCTGATCTTCGCGCTGATCACGCCCGCGATCGCTAGCCTCGGCCAAGGTGCCGGTAAGTGGCTCGGCATCACGGCCGGTATCGCGTACAGCTCCACGGTGATCTCAGGGCTTACTGCCTGGGGGGTCTCCGCTGTCCTGTACCCGTGGCTGCTGGGCGGCCAGTCGTTGCAGACCGATATTGAAGACGTTGATGAAGGCGCCCTCTCCCCCTTCTTCGAGGTGGAGATCGATCCTCCGTTCGCAGTGATGACCGCTCTGGTCCTGTCGTTCTGCGTGGGCTTGGCTATGACTGCGGTGAAGTCCGACACTCTCTACTCCTTCACCAAGGATCTTGAGCGCGTGATCATGAAGGTGGTCACGTCCTTTGTCATTCCGCTGCTCCCGGTCTTCATCTTCGGCATGTTCTTGAACTTGGGCATGAACGAGAACATGGCCTCCACCATGGCGGCTTTCGGCAAGGTGCTGGTGCTGTCCGTCATCATGACCGTCATCTTGCTGGTACTCCAGTACTTGATCGCCGGAGTCGTCGCGGGCGTCAATCCGTTCACCGCTCTGCGCAACATGCTGCCCGCGTACTTCACCGCCCTGGGCACTTCCTCGTCTGCGGCGACGATTCCGGTCACGCTGAAATCCACGTTGAACAACAAAGTCGATGAGAACGTCGCCGGTTTCGTCGTGCCGCTGTGCGCGACGATCCACCTGTCCGGGTCGATGATGAAGATCGCGCTCTACGCCTTCGCCGTCATCTACATGGCGGGAATGGATGTCAACCCGGGCCTCTATCTCGGCTTCATCCTCCTGCTGGGCGTCATGATGATCGCTGCGCCGGGCGTCCCGGGTGGCGCCATCATGGCAGCCACTGGCCTACTCGCCTCCATGCTTGGTTTCGACGAGAACATGGTCGGCCTCATGATCGCGGCCTACATCGTCATCGACTCCTTCGGTACCGCCGCAAACGTCACCGGCGACGGCGCCATTGCCCTCGTGGTCGATCGCTTCGCCAAGGGCCAGTTTGAGTCCAGGGATGAAGAGGTCAAAGAGCTCGCCTAGCCCTCCCCCGCCTTGAGGCCGATGTTTCACGTGAAACGTCGGCCTTTTTCATTTTCGGATTACGATGCAGTCATGGCCATATCAAAGCGCGCCGCCGTCGCTACCGCAGTTGCGCTCCTTCTGGGTGCTGCAGGTGCAGCATTCGGCTTTTCGACGGTCGACGTACCCACCCAATCCGACGCCGCTGTTTCCGTCGGTGAGTCCTCAAGCACGACCCCGGGCGTTTCTTCGTCCGGATTCTCGTCTGCTGGAAGTTCATCGAGATTCTAAAGCACACTTGTCACAAGAACCTTGGAAGAAAAATGGCCAGCCAAACCGACGTCCGCCTTGTCACCACCACATTCATTTGCAGACCGGAGGATGTCGATTCCGCGTTCCAGCGCTACCGGGAGAGGGTTGAGGGGTTGGGTGAGAGCGTCGTCACGCATTCGCTCGCACCGCGCCGATGCGCCGACGCTGACCGCGCGTTCGAGCTGTGGAACTTGCGCACTGAGGCCGCGTACGAGGGCGAGCGCGACCCGGAGAGCATGGACCTCTACCAGCTGCGCACGATTGTGCGCGTTGATCCAGCAATTGACGACGACGAAGAGCTCTCGGAGCAGCTGGCCAACCATTTCTTCCTCAGTGATCTTGAGGATAATGACCCCTACCCCAGCACCCTTGATGGGTTCGAGCCGCTGAAACTGCGCCATGCGCCGGCCGACGGGATGCGCGTGGCCAACGTGTACTTCTTGTCGCGGTCCGACAACGAGCCTCGAGTGGCCGCGTTGTACCAAGGTGCGATCGAGCGACTCGACCCAGCCGCTCACACACGGTTGGAGCCCTTCGACGTTCTGTCCAACCCTGGCGTCATCGGCCCGCTGTGGATCCGCGATGCTGCGCTCAACGTCTCCGGGGATGGCGACGGTTGGTTCTCCCCGGGCAAAGATGCGTGGGTGGGACACATCTTCACGAGCGCGCCTGACGACGCTATCAACGCCGCTCTCCAGGAAAGCTTGGGCACCAACGCGATTCTCGCGCGGGTGGATATTCGCCCGTTCTAAGACTGTCCCCCTGACCAGCGTTCATTGACAATCGATTCGAACATGCAAGCGAACGAATAGGTTCTTTCGAGCGGTGTTGTTGGGTCCGTATGCAAGTATGTTCGCATACACGTTGAACGCACCTGCAGGGGGGGAACCATGGCTGCACGAACGAGACCTGAACCGTATTTCCTGACCGAGAAACCCGATGATGACGTCGCGCTGGCCGGAGCGGAAGCGCGGGCCGCTCAACTCAAGATCTTCAAGCAGTATTGCTTTGACCCGTCTGAAGTCGAGGGTGGAGAGATCCTCGGCAACCGTGACCACGACCGTGAGACGTCTCGTCTAAGCCAACTGGCCGGGATCAACAAGCGGGCGGCGGAAGAAGGGATCTACGCGTATCAGACGCTGCGCCGCTTGCCCCGTCTACGAGAGATGCAACTCGCAACGGCGCGGTTGGATCTGGACCGCTTATCCGCTGTAGCCGCCGCGATCGGATGCTTGGGGCCCGATGCCCCGGCCGAGGCGTACGAAGCCTTCGACGATGCACTTGTGGAGATGTTCACGCCCGTCAAGACGCGGCAAGCGTTGCCGGCGCGCAACACGATCACGTTGCGGCTGAACAAGATGATCGGTGACTTCGACACCGAGGCCGCATTCGACCTGGCGAAGAAAAAGAACCGAAAGCGCACCACGCCGGGCGCTCCTCAGATCGACTTCGGGCCGGGGGCAGCTGGGTCCGATGAAGCATGGATGACGCTCTCCGCTGACAATGCCTCCATTGCAGCACTCCGCTCCAACATAAATGAAGCAGCGCGAAAAGAGAAGGTCACCCAAGCGGAGGCCGCAATCAAGCTGCTCACCGGTGACATCACCCCAGCCGCGACAGCGACGATCTACGCGTACACGCCAAAAGGTGCTGATGGCGGCGTGGACGAGTCCTCGGCCTCCTTTATTCCGGGGTTCGGGTACACGGGGGCGTCGGGAAGCGCCATGCTTCATCTTTTGGCCGAAAAGTTCGGCACAACCGTGATCGACCTCGACGCAGCAGCCACGAAAGTCGTGGCGGGCCATGATGCACCGGCGGATATGGCTGCGTTTGTCCGCGGGCGCGACGGAACCTGCATCTTCCCGGGATGCACACGGCCCGCGACGAACTGCCAGCTTGACCACCGGATCCCCTCGGACGAAGGCGGCCCCACCACCGCGAGCAATCTCTTCTGTCTGTGCCAACATCACCACAACTGCAAAACCGATCGCGGCGCCTTCTATGTCCAAGACGCACTGACTGGAGAAATCATCTGGTTGTACGACGACGGGACCTACCAGCGCATCGACCCCGACTCCATTACCGGGGCGAACCTCACCCCCACCAACCCGCGGTGGCGCCGCACGCTCGACGACGTAGAACGGTTGAGGAAGAAGGCGACCCACTTTCACGCAAAAAGTCACACCATTCTTGACGGTTACGAAAATAAGGTGGTGGCGTATGACCCCTATCTCGGTGCGGAGCGGGAAGCTGCGTGGTCCGCATACCGCCAGTGCCAAGCGGATTTGGAGAAGTTGGCGGCCCAGTATGACCTGAAGTTCCCGTTCGATCCCGTGCCGCCGAGGTGGATCCCAGATGATGAACTTGATGCACCTGAACCGGAGGCCTACACGATGCCTGAAGAGACGGAGGCCGCCTATTAGACTGACTAACCATGACTAGCGCGACTGGACCGGCGTTCCGCTACACAGCGGGCCTTGCCAACGACATTGAACAAAAGTGGCAAAAATACTGGATCGACAACGGGACGTTCAACGCCCCGAACCCAGTCGGCCCCCTCGCTGACGGTGGCGAACTTCCCGCCGACAAGCTCAACGTCCAGGACATGTTCCCCTACCCCTCCGGTGCCGGTCTACACGTCGGCCACCCGCTGGGGTACATCGCCACGGACGTGTTCGCTCGCTATAACCGCATGCTGGGCAAGAACGTCCTGCACACCCTGGGCTACGATTCCTTCGGGCTGCCCGCGGAGCAGTACGCCATTCAGACAGGCACGCACCCGCGCACGACCACGATGGCGAATATCGAGAACATGACCCGCCAGCTGGACGCGCTGGGTCTCGGCCACGATCGCCGCCGCTCCGTCGCCACGACCGATCCAGAGTTCTACCGCTGGACGCAGTGGATCTTCTTGCAGATCTTCAATTCATGGTTCGACGAGGATCAGCAGAAGGCACGCCCCATCGCGGAGCTTATCGACGAACTGACCTCCGGCAAGCGCACCACGAAGGATGGGCGTGACTACAACGGGCTGGATGACGTCGAAAAGCAAAAGGCAGTAGATGAGTTCCGCCTGGTGTACCTGTCTGATTCGATGGTGAACTGGTGCCCCGGCTTGGGAACGGTGCTGGCGAACGAAGAGGTCACGGCCGAGGGTCGGTCGGAGCGCGGCAACTACCCGGTGTTCCGTAAGCGCCTGCGCCAGTGGATGATGCGCATCACCGCGTATTCGGACCGCCTGCTCGATGACCTTGAGCTGTTGGATTGGCCCGACAAGGTCAAGGCGATGCAGCGCAACTGGGTCGGTCGTTCGCGCGGTGCGGAGGTCGCGTTCCAGTCTGAGGCTGGCCCGCTGGAGGTGTTCACCACCCGCCCCGACACGCTGTTCGGTGCGACGTATATGGTGCTCGCGCCCGAGCATGAGCTTGTCGACGCACTGACGGCCGATTCCTACCCCGCAAACGTGGACTCCCGCTGGACGTACGGAGAGCAAACCCCTGCAGAGGCTGTCGCAGCGTACAAGCGCGCGATCGCGGCGAAGTCCGACGTGGAGCGACAGGAGAACAAGGAGAAGACGGGTGTCTTCCTTGGTTCCTATGCCGTGAACCCGGTCAACGGCGAGCAGGTGCCGGTGTTCATCGCGGATTACGTTCTCACCGGTTACGGCACCGGCGCCATCATGGCGGTGCCGGCCCACGATGAACGCGACTATGAATTCGCCACCGTCTTCGGCCTGCCGATCATCCCAGTTCTCGAGGGCGGCAATATCGAGGAGGCCGCGTTCACCGAGGACGGCCCGCACATCAACTCCGCCAATGAGTCCGGTCTGGACCTCAACGGCTTGGGCAAGACGGAGTCGATTGAGAAGGCGATTGACTGGTTGGTTGAGCAGGGCTCTGGTGTTGAGCGCATCCAGTACAAGCTGCGCGACTGGCTCTTCGCTCGTCAGCGCTACTGGGGTGAGCCGTTCCCGATCGTGTACGACGACAATGGTGTCGCGCACGCGCTGCCGGAGTCGATGCTGCCGGTCGAGCTTCCGGACGTGGAGGATTACAACCCGGTCTCCTTCGATCCGGATGACGCTGATTCGGAGCCTTCTCCCCCACTGGCGAAGGCGACCGAGTGGGTCGAGGTCGAGCTCGATCTTGGGAATGGCCCTCAGAAGTACACTCGCGACACGAACGTCATGCCGCAGTGGGCGGGGTCGTCCTGGTACCAGCTGCGCTACATCGACCCGACGAACGATGAGGCGCTGTGCGACATCGAGAACGAGCGCTACTGGGCCGGACCGCAGCCGTCCAAGCACGGTGAGAATGATCCGGGTGGTGTGGACCTCTACGTCGGCGGTGTTGAGCACGCCGTGTTGCACCTGCTGTACTCGCGTTTCTGGCACAAGGTGCTCTACGACCTGGGCCACGTGACCTCCAAGGAGCCGTACCGCCGCCTGTACAACCAGGGCTACATCCAGGCCTACGCCTACACGGATTCACGTGGCGTGTACGTGCCGGCTGCTGAGGTTGAGGAGAAGGACGGAAAGTTCTTCTACCAGGGCGAAGAGGTCAAGCAGGAGTACGGCAAGATGGGCAAGTCCCTCAAGAATGCCGTGGCTCCCGATGAGATCGCGCGCGATTTCGGTGCCGATACGCTGCGTGTTTATGAGATGTCGATGGGTCCGCTGGACACCTCCCGCCCGTGGGCGACGAAGGATGTCGTAGGTTCGCACCGCTTCCTGCAGCGCCTGTGGCGACTCGTGGTCGATGAAGAGACCGGTGAGGTCGATGTCTTCGATGAGCCCATGACCGACGAAGACGCGAAACAGCTCAACCGCACGATCGCCGGTGTCCGCGACGACTACGCGAACCTGCGCGACAACACGGTCGTGGCGAAGCTCATCGAGTACGTCAACTACCTGACCAAGGCGCGCGAGAAATCCGGTGCGAATGTTTCACGTGAAACGGTGGAGCCGCTCGTGCAGATGGTCTCCCCGCTCGCGCCGCACATCGCCGAAGAGCTGTGGGCGCGTCTCGGCCACTCCGGCACGATCACGTTCGAGTCCTTCCCCACATTCGACGAGAGCTTGCTGACCGACGACACCGTCGAGATCCCCGTCCAGATCAACGGCAAGGTCCGCGCGCGTGTCGACGTCCCCACCGACGCCTCCAAGGACGACATCGAGGCGATCGCGGTTGCGGACGAGCGCGTCGCATCGCTTATCGACGGCAAGAACGTGGTCAAAACCATCGTCGTCCCAGGACGAATGGTCAACCTCGTGGTGAAATGACGGTGACAAGCCGCCGGGCAGCGGCCGGAGCGCTCGCAGCGTATTCGGGCGTGGTCATTGCGTTGACCATGCTCAAGGCGTTCTTTCGGATTGGGTACCTCTGGGATCCCGCGAACCAGATGCGGAGGGGCGTCTCGCTTGTCCCCTTCTCGGACCTGGTTGAGGCGAAATCGTGGTTCGGGCCGCTCTTCGGATACGGAGGCAATATCGCGTTCTTCGTCCCGGTTGGCGTGCTCGCATTCATTCTTTTTGAACGTGCACGCCGACCGGTGCTCACCGCGACTCTCTTCGGTGCCGGGTTCAGCCTGCTCATCGAGGTGTCGCAGTACGTTTTCGGGCTAGGGTACTCCGATATTGATGACTTCCTCATGAACACCCTCGGCGCGTTCATCGGCGCGAAGATCGCCCAGTGGTTCGGCCCACGGCTGCACAAGGTCTGGATCGGTCTCGCGTACGGTGTCGTTTTCCTGTTCATCTCCCTCGTCCTCGCCGGTGAGAGCTTTGGAGATCCGGAGAAAATTAAGCAGGTTTGATGGATTCAGGTACGAGCACATCGACTCTTTTCGTTTTCATTGACGAGTCGGGGGATATGCAGTTCGGCCCTAAGGCTTCGCAGCATTTCGTGTTGTCCGCGGTATGCCTGCGTGATCCGGTCTACACCGCGTCTGTCATGCAGCGATTGAAGTATGACCTGATGGCTGAGGGAAGCGAAGATCTAGAATTCCACGCGACGGAGAACACTAAAGGGACAAGGAAGCGGGTCGTCGATACGATTTGTGGGCTTGACGGTCTACGGGTCCACACTGTGTGGATCAATAAGGCTTTTGCTGCTCCTAATCTTCAGAATGAGATCGAGTTATTTCGCCTCTTCGGCGCAGCTATGGGGCGCTGGGTGGGCAAAGCCTTAGTGGATGACGGGGATCAGCAAGTAATCATGATCTTCGATTCGGTGCTCACGGGTAAGAAACGCAACGCATTCTTGAAGAAAATCAAGCCGATCCTGGGCGAACTTGGGGTGAAGTACAGGGTGCTTTTCCACCCAGTCAAGCAGGATCTGAACGGGCAGATCGCGGACTACTTCTCCTGGGCTGCATACCGAACGTTAGAGCGTCAGGATTCTGCCACGGAAGATCGCCTTAAAGAGGCCGTCCACTGGGATGACTTCAATCTATTCCAGAAGGGAGACCGCGTGTACTGGCGGAGACCCACAAAGTAGCGACCACCCCGCCTACCGTCCAAGACGGAGAGCCGAGGGGCTCTTCTTAGCGGGGTGGAACCTTTGTGATCAGTTTAACTCGCCTTTAGGCCCGAGTCCATGCTGATTTAGATCTTCACAACGGTACGGCCGTGGCGGGCGTTACCCTCCAACAGGTCAGCACCAGCCTGGATAGCGCCTTCGAGATCAACGGTCTCGGTGTAGGTGGCCAGCTTGTCGGTGTCGAGGGACTCCGCAAGCAGGTTCCAGGCTTCCTCGCGGTGCTCGGATGGGGAGTCAACGGAGTTGATGCCGACAAGGTTCACTCCGCGGAGAATGAACGGCATGACCGTCGTCTCCAGGTCCGCGCCGGCTGCCAGGCCGCAGGCAGTGACAACGCCGCCCCACTTGGTCTGAGCGAGAACATTGGCCAACGGTGTGGACCCGACAGAGTCGATCGCACCCGCAAAGCGTGCCTTCTGCAGAGGTTTGCCCTGCTCAGAGAGCTCAAAGCGGTCGATGATGTCAGCGGCGCCGAGGCCGCGGAGGTAATCGCCGTACTCGTCGACACGCCCGGTAGCCGCGACGACCTCGTGTCCGCGTGAGGCTAGGAGCTGAATGGCGATGGAGCCAACACCGCCGGTCGCCCCCGTGACAAGGACCGGGCCGGACGGGTTGTTGTGGGCGGAGAAACGCTCGTAGGCCACAACGGACAGCGCGGCGGTGTAGCCGGCGGTGCCGATGGCGGCGGCGGTCCACGCGTCGAAACGCTCAGGCACGCGGGTGATCTTGTCGGCGTCGATACGCAGCTGCTCGGTGTAGCCGCCGTTGCGCTTCTCGCCAATGCCCCAGCCGTTGACGGTGACCAGGGAGCCGTCGTCAAGCGTGCCCACTGCGTCGATGCCCGGAACGATGGGTAGCTCGCGCACGATGGCTTTGTCGCCCGCGAGCGCCATGCCGTCCTTGTAATTGACGGAAGAGTGGGACACGGTGAGCAGCGTGTCGCCCTCCCCTGCATGCTCGGGGGTGGTGTCGACGATTTCGGGGCCATTGTCAGTAATGAGAAGAGTGCTCATGCGCCCCAGGGTAGCCCTACACTGGACACCATGAGCGAGAAGAACCCGGACCAGCGCGGATGGTTCACGCGCACCGTGTTTCCCGACGGGGACGAGCCTGATCCGCGCTTCACGCTGGCCAACGAGCGAACATTCCTGGCCTGGACCCGCACGGCGCTCGCATTCCTCGCGGGCGGTATCGCTCTGGAGGCCTTCGCGCTACCGGGAATTGACGAGGAGTGGCGCCAGATCGCGGCCATCGTGCTCATTCTCGTCGGATTGCTCATCGCGCTGGGCTCCGCGGTGCGTTGGGTCCACTTGGAGCGGGCGCTGCGCCACAAGAAACCGTTGCCGGCGCCTGCGGTGGTTCCGCTGCTCGGAGTCGGCATCGCGTTGGCCAGCTTGGTCGTGCTGATCGGGCTGTTCTGATGGCCCCTTCCCCCATCCCCGTCGCAGACGAAGGGCTCCAACCCGAACGCACAGCGATGTCGTGGACCCGCACGGCGTTGGCCATGGCAGTCTGCTCGCTCACCCTTTTACGCTGGTCGCGGCCGTATTCCGCGCTCGTGTTCGGAGCTATGGGGCTGCTCGCCCTCCTGGCTATGGCCATCATCGTGCGCAACCGCGCCGAGTATCGTGCGGAGGCCGAGGGATTGAGCCACGAGCGTATCGACGCCAACGTGTTCGGCGTCCTCACCATCACCCTAGGAATGACTGTGCTCGGCGGGCTGGGCCTACACCTAGTGGTACAGGCTTAGTCCTTCTCGTCCCGCTCGTCGCTGTCGGTGTCGGTCCCATCGTCTGGCTCTTCCGTCAGTTCGCTCGCCTGGTCGGCGAAGAACTCCGACATGGCGGCAATGAGGGTGGGGTTGCGCTCCGGATTGGGGTCTAAGTCGAGGATCTGCTGCAGGTCAGGGCGGGACTGCACGAAGGAATCGAACCCCTCGATGATCTCAGGGGCGCGGGGGTCATCCATGAGCTCATCGTCGTTGGTGAGGAAGAGGTTCTCCGCGGTGTATGCGATGCGCTCAGCGACGGAGGGGTGATGGGCGTGCGAGAGACGTTCGACCAAGCGCTCCGGACTCATCACCGGCATGAAGCTCAGGAGCAGGGGTGATACCTTCAGGTCCGGTTCGAGACCGGCGGCGAGCCGGAGAGCCTCGGTGTGGAAGGCCGACATCATGTCCGGGCTGCCGCAGGCTTCGAGGACGTCGGGGCCTAAGGCGTCGACAAGCATGGGCGAGGGCATGTCGACGTCGGTGGTGCCCAGCACATCGATGCTGACCGCCCAGGTCGCGGCTGGGTCATAGAAGTACGTCATGCCGTCGATGTCGGCGACGGTGAGGGTGTGCTCGCTCAGTTCCCCGTCGGTCGGTTCATCGGTGTAAAGGGTGCGGGAGCCACCGTCCTCGCTGGCGAAGAAATGGTCGGACGTGCCGCTGAAGCCGAATGCCGCATCAATGAGCGCGGCCATGCCGGAAAGGTCAATAGCGTCCTCGACGTTCAGGACGCGCGTGATTTCGGGGCGCGAACCCTGTACCGTCATGGACAGCGTGACAATCATTGGGGATCCCCACCAAGCAAGATAGCCAGCGCAGATTCATCGGAATCGTTGACGATGTGGAGCGTCTTCACGCCGTCCTGGGTGCAACCAATCGTGGATGGTTCCAAAGGAATGTTCTCGAGTACAAGGCCGTCCGACAGAGCAAGGACAGCGTGCTCGAACTCTGGGGTGACCATGAACACGAACTCAGCACCCGGGTAGATGCGCAGTTCGGCACCGACCGCCGGGTAGGCGGTCTCGACGGGGCTGTCTTGTCCGAAAAGCGAGCCGACGAAGACGCGCGCTTCACCTGCAGACTTGCCGGAGAAGCTCAGTAGTGTGAACGGTTCAGGGACGAAGCTGTCGAAACGGCGCGGGGCACGCTCATCCTCGGGCAGTGCTAGTGCGAGCTGGATGCCGCGGCGGGTGAAGTCCTGCGCGCCGGAGAACAAAGCTCCGTTGTCCCCCGAACCCTCGCCTGAAAAAAGCCAGGTGAAGGTCTGGTTGTTGGTCTTTCCCGGGCGGGACACTCGCCACGGCCCGATGGCAAGCGGCAGGGAGCGCACCTCGACCTCGGCGGCGTTGTCGTATTCCATGCTCGTCATGCAGTTCAGGGTACCTGTGTTAGCGCAGGATCGGGCGAGCTCGCAAACTGAGTTCAGCCATTGCGAGTGCGCCGAGCACTGCGGTGATTAGAAGGGTGCCCGGGAAGAACCCGGCATCCACTGGGATGGCACCCACGGCCGAACCGCTGGCAATGCCCACTTGGAACGTGACCACGTAGATAGACGATGCGCGGTTCTGGTTGTCCTCCCCCGCAAAGAGGAAGATTGTCGTCGCTGCAGTAGGCAACCCACCGCCAGCAGTACCGAGAAAGACGACGACGAGGAGGGCGGGGATGAGGGCGAGGGCGGGGGAAGCACTGATCAGCCCCAGGGCGAGCGCACCGAGGATGCCCGCAACGACAATGAGACCCGAGAAGATGAAGTTCATGCGGATCATGCGGCGGTCGGAGCGGCGGCCCGCAGAAAGAACACCGGCGATGCCGAAGAGGCCGTAACCGGCGAGCCCGAGCGCCACGAAGGTCTCGCCGATCGTGCGCTCGACGAACAGGCCCAGGTAGGTGTAGGAGCAGAACAGCGCCGTGATCACCAGCGTTAAATAGAGCACGAGGGCAGGTAGCGCAGATTTCTGGTTGGCTTCCCCGCTTTTGCCTGCGGGCGGGATGGCGGGCATGGACGGCAGGAAGAACAACAGCGCCGCGAACGAGCCTGCGACAAGCACTCCGAGCAGCCAGGTAGCGTTGCGCCACCCGATCGCACCGCCGACGAGAGTGGTCAGCGGCGAGCCCATGACCAGTGCCATCGTCGAACCCAGCGACACAACGCCTATCGCGCGGCCGGTCATTCCCTTCGGTGCGAGCCGGGCTGCCATGGGGTTGACGAGAGACCAGAACAACCCGTGCGTGAAGGCAGCGCACACGCGCCCGGCGACAAGCATCCAATAGTTCGCCGCGGTGGCCTGCAGCGCGATGCCGGCGAGCAAAAAGATCAGCGTGGCCATGAACAGTGGTTTTCTGTCCAGTTTGCGGGTGATCTCCATGAGCGGAATGGTGACCACGGCGACAAGGCCCGCGTACACAGTCATGAGCAGCCCGATTTGGCCCTCGGTGACCCCTAGGTCCTCCGCCATCGGGCTGATGAGGCCGACGGCGAACATCTCGAAAGTGACGTACACGAAGGCAGCGAAGCCCATCGTCGACAGCGGAAGCACAGGAAATTGTTGTTGCACAGGGCCACGCTAAACCTCTCCCATAAATTTCGCAGTTCAATGTTTTCAGCCCCACACTTGGTGGTAGAACGTTAAACATGCCGATTCAGCCGCCAGACTGGGAGTCGCGCCACACAGGCCAGTCGTACCCCACGATCACACAGTACGACCGGAAGCACCTGTCGATTCTGGTGCTGTTCATCTTCCTCTGCGGCATCCTGGTCATGGCTGTGAAGAAGCTTCCCGGCTCAGTGGTGAAGGCCTCTCGCAAGGTGGCCTCCGCCATCATGCTGCTGATCTCCACGGCGTATTTCGTGTGGGTGCTCAGTCCGTCACGCATCGTTTGGGACGAGACAGCTCCGTTCCATGTCACCGACCTACTGCGTTACATCACGCCGCTGGCCTTGGGGACCGAAAACCCGACAGCCACAGCGCTGTCGTACTACTGGGGTTTCTTCCTCAACCCGATGGCCATTTTCTTCCCGGACATGGCGTACGTGCAGGACAATTGGCGCCTGCAAGAGCTCGGCTACTGGTACTTCCACCTAGCGGCGACGATCGTTCCTGTCGTGCTCACCTTCGGGCTGGGCTACCGGCCGTCATGGAAGGACTGGCGTGTGGTTTCCGGTATCACCATGGCGTGGGCAGGCCTCTCCGGCGTGGTGAACAAGCTCACCGGCGGCAACTACTTCTTCAGTGCCGGCCACCCGCGCGGCTGGTCCCCGCTGCACTGGTTCGGCCCATGGCCCTGGTACCTGCTCATATGCGTACCCGGTGTACCGGTCGTCTTCTCGCTTATGACCATCGCCTGGCCCGGTAACCGGCGGGAACTCCTTGTAGCACGTTGAGGTTCGCAGTCGCGGCGGGTATTGCCTGCGCAATTTTCGACGCATGCGTCGGCCCCGCCCCGTATTCCGTCTGCGCCGAGATCCACGCCGCCACCGCGTGAACAGTGACCGATTGGTAGATGCCGTACATCCCGTCGCGCGCCATCCGTGCACCCATCAGCCCGGCCAGCACGTCACCTGATCCAGGTGTGGCCGCCCACGAGGTTCCGCAGTCCACAACGATGGCGTGGTCCTGATCCGGGTTGGCGACGATGGTGCTCCTCCCCTTTCGCACAACAGCGCAGTTCAACGTTGTTGCAAGAGCTTTGGTCTCGGTGAGCCGGTCAGCGGGTGCGATTCCGAGCGCGTCCCGCAGCCGCTCGAACTCTCCGTCGTGCGGGGTGAGCACTGTTTCTGCCTCTCTCTGTTCCAGCAGGTCGCGTAGTTCTGGGTCGCGGGTCAGGAGGGTGAGGCCGTCGGCGTCGATAAGCAACGGCTCCTCACGTCCGAGAAGCAGCGCGAGCTCGCTGCTGGCCGCGGAATCTGTGCCAACACCCGGGCCGAACACCCACGCCTGCACGCGCCCGGCGTCTTCGAGCTTGTGCGTGACGACGACCTCCGGCAGCGCCCGCACCACCTCCAACGCCTGAGGCCCGGCGTAACGAACCATCGCCGGTGTCGCATTGACAGCGCCAATAGTGGCGAGGATCGCCGCGCCGGGATATGTATCGCTGCCAGCGCGGATGCCCACGACTCCGCCGCTGTACTTATCGTCCGCCGGGCGGGGCTCCGTGTCCGGTTCATTGTCGGGGCGGAGCGGATCGAGCGCGTCAGGGACGGGCAGCTCGGAGGACACAGCACGGAAGAGGAGGGTGTCGCTCTCCCAAACGCGAAGTTCATCGGCGATCGTGCGGCCGTCATGAATGTGCGGGTGGGCGAGCAGCTGGATGCCGCACTCCGGGGCGAGACCGTGCGCGCGGCGCCATCCGCCGAACGTGACTGTCGCGTCGGCGATGACGTGGACCTCGCCCTTCTCTCCTGTATCCGCGTCAATGCCCGAGGGCACGTCGACCGCCAACACGTGGGCGTACCAGTCGGTGAGGTGGTCGAGCACCTGCTTGACCTCCTCGCCCAGGCTGCCCGCGCCACCGAGGCCAGTGAGCCCGTCGATGGCGAGGCGGTAGTTCTGCTCCTGCATCGGGGCACTATCAAGGACGGTGCCGCCGGCGTTGCGGAAGGCCTCCAAGGCAGGTTCGTGGGCGCTCCCCCACGCCAGCCAGGCGTCCACTTTGTGGCCGGCAAGTGCCAGTTCAGCACCGGCATAGAGAGCGTCGCCGCCGTTGCCGCCCTTGCCCACCAAGAGCACAATGCGGGGGTTCTCGCGGTAGTGTTCCAAGAAGTCCGGCCAGGTCAGCATTGTTTCTGCCGCCAGGAAGACGGCGTGGGCCGCCGATTTCATGAGTTCGTCGGGTTCGCGTTGCGCGTCGAGAAGCGGGCGCTCTGCCGCGCGGATCTGTTCGGCTGTGTAAGCGTGCAGCATGCACCCCAGCGTAGGTGCGTTACGTGTCTTGCGCGTCGAGTGGAGAAAACCAACGCAGGCCCTGAAAGCGAGCAAAGTCGCTATCGAAAGAGCAGATGGAGGTGCCGTGCTCGATAGCGAGAGCGGCAAGATGAGCATCGGTGACAAGGGCCCCACGGGCGTCACTGTCGACGGTGAGGGTGCGCAGGATACTCGCGTGCTGAGGACCAGGTTGGGGCACCCAGGAGTTCGGGTGTCTCAACCAGTTTTCGATGTAGTCACTCGCGCGAGAAGGTGTGAGCGGCATAGCGAACAGTGCAGGGTTCGTGGTGATCCTTTGAAACGCCAGCAAGCAAATCCACGGGAAGCCGACCCGTTCAGGGCCGCGCAGAGCACGATCAAGCCATGACGAGGCTTCAGCGTAATGCGTCGCGTTCTCATCAGACGCGTAGATAAGCACGTTTGCGTCGATGATCATTGCACGCGCCGGCCGAGTCTTTCGCGATCTTCCAGATCCAAGATCTCACTAACTTTGATGCACTCGACCTTCATTCCCATCGGCTCCGACATGGGGATATAGTCCACTGCACTATCTTTTCGGGGCAATCCGGCGCGTGCAAGATCATTGACCGCTTCACCCACGCTGGTGCCTTTCTCAGCTGCGATAGCGCGGGCGGCGGTGTACACCTCTTCATCGAGCCGGATCGTGAGCCTCATGAAACCGACGCTAGCACCAGTGGTGACGCAGTTCAAGACCGGTTTCTAAGTTACTGGCAGCCCGGGCACCAGTAGAGTTTCCGGCCCTCGCTCACCTTCATCTCGATCGGTGTGCCGCAGATGTAGCACGGGTCGCCCGCCCGGCGGTAGACGTAGACCTCTCCGCCATGGTCGTCCTTGCGCGGGTCGCGCCCCATGGTCTCCGGGGTGTGGTCGGGGCGGACGGTGTCGATGCGCCCGTTGTCGACACCGTAGGCCATGAGCTCTACAAGATCGGTCCAGATCGCGTCGAACTGAGCGCGGCTCAGTAGTGTCCCGGGGACCGTCGGATCGATGCCTTGCCGGAAGAGCACCTCCGCGCGGTAGATATTGCCCACACCGGCGAAGAGCTTCTGGTCCATCAGAAGCGAACCGATGGAGCGCTTCGATCGGTGGATTTTCGCGTAGAGCGCGTCCGGAGGGGTCGCCTCCACAATCGGATCGAAGCCAGACCGGGCGATGATCGCGTCGACCTCATCGTCGGTGAGCAGCTTGCAGAACTGCGGTCCGCGCAGGTTAGCGGCAATCGTACCGTTGGAGATGTGGAGACGGATCTGGCCCCAGTTGTCCTCGGCGGGCTCGAAACGCAACGAGCCGATCAGGCCCAGGTGAATGTAGACCACGTGCTCGACGTGGGGCGCGTCGAAGTCGACGAACAGGTGCTTGCCGTGGGCGGTGGCGCGGGTGAGACGTGAGCCGTCGATAAGCGATGCTTGCGTGAAGCGCCCCTGCGGACTGGTCACCTCCACCGGGGCGCTGCGGAAATTCGCGTTGAGTTCGCGGGCGAGACGGTGGAGAACGTGACCTTCGGGCATTGAGCGGAGTTTACTCGGGCTCCACCGGGTTCTCCGAAACGACGACGCCGTCTGAGTCCGCGTAGACGTACTGGCCGGGGATGAAGTCGATGCCGCCCAGGCGGAGCACGATGTTCTCCTCGCCGACGCCGTCTTTGTTGGACTTACGCGGGTTGGTGCCCAGAGCCATGCAGCCGAACTCCATCTTGGCCACCTCCGCGGAGTCGCGGATCGGGCCGTTGATGATCACGCCGGCCCAGCCGTTGTTCACGCCAGCCTCAGCGATCATGTCGCCCATCAGAGCAGTGTGCATCGACGCGTGACCGTCCACCACGAGGACCTTGCCCTCGCCGGGAGAGTTCAGCGTCTTCTTGACCAAGCCGTTGTCTTGGAAGCAGGAAATCGTGTGGATCTCACCGCAGAACTCGATCCTCCCGCCGAAGTTGCGGAACTGGATGTCGCAGCTGCGCACATCCTTGTCGTGGATGTCGGCGATGTCAGCGGTGGCAATGAACTGGATGCTCGAGTCAGTCATGGCGGGATGCTCCTTCGGGTTTGGTGGGTTCTGGTTTACGAGTTTACGCGGTGTCATCCTGCAAAAGATGACAAACCGGATTTCTGTCTGGAACTGTCCTCGCAGGTCACGGTGATGTGGGTGGGTAAATCGAAACCGAGTTTGTCATCTTTTGCAGCGCGCCCGCGCATCGAAAAACCCGCACTGCGCAGCGGCAGTGCGGGTTTAGTCCGTTCAAGCTTTCAGCTTAGAACTGGCCCTCCTCGGTGGAGCCCTTCAGGGCGGTGGTGGAGGAGTTCGGGTCGACGGTGGTGGCAACGCGGTCGAAGTAGCCGGCACCGACCTCGCGCTGGTGTTTCACAGCGGTGAAGCCGCGGTCGGATGCTGCCTGGAACTCGCGGTTCTGCAGGTCGACGAAGGCCGGCATGCCCTCGCGAGCGTAGCCGTAGGCCAGGTCGAACATGGAGTAGTTGAGGGCGTGGAAGCCAGCCAGCGTGATGAACTGGAAGGTGAAGCCCATCTTGCCCAGCTCCTTCTGGAACTTGGCGATCTCTTCCTCGTCCAGGTGGGAGGACCAGTTGAAGGACGGGGAGCAGTTGTAGGCCAGCAGCTGGTCCGGGAACTCCTCGTGGACACCGTCAGCGAACTTCTTCGCCAGCTCGAGGTCCGGAGTGCCGGTCTCCATCCAGATCAGGTCAGCGTACGGAGCGTAGGACTTTGCGCGCGCGATGCAGGGCTCAACGCCGTTCTGGACGTAGTAGTAGCCCTCAGCGGAACGCTCGCCGGTGAGGAACTTCGCGTCGCGCTCGTCGACGTCGGAGGTCAGCAGGGTTGCAGCCTCAGCGTCGGTGCGGCCGATGACAACAGTCGGGACGTTGAGAACGTCTGCAGCCAAGCGAGCGGAGGACAGAGTGCGGATGTGCTGCTGGGTCGGGATGAGGACCTTGCCGCCCAGGTGGCCGCACTTCTTCTCGGAAGCGAGCTGGTCCTCCCAGTGGGTACCAGCGGCACCAGCCTGGATCATTGCGCGCTGCAGCTCGTAAACGTTCAGTGCGCCACCGAAGCCAGCCTCACCGTCAGCGACGATCGGGACGAGCCAGTTGTCCACGGAGGTGTCGCCCTCGACGCGGGAGATCTGGTCAGCGCGGGTCAGGGCGTTGTTGATGCGGCGGACAACGTTCGGCACGGAGTTAGCCGGGTACAGGGACTGGTCCGGGTAGGTGTTGCCGGAGAGGTTGGCGTCACCTGCGACCTGCCAGCCGGAGAGGTACACAGCCTGCAGGCCTGCACGGACCTGCTGAACGGCCTGGTTACCGGTCAGGGCACCCAGGGCGTGGATGTAGGAGCCGTCGCCCTTGGTGATGCCGTCCCAAAGGATCTCAGCACCGCGGCGAGCGAGGGTCTGCTCCTCGACGACGTTGCCCTGCAGGTCAGCAACCTGCTGTGCGGTGTAGTCGCGGGTGATGCCCTTCCAGCGGGGGTTCTCGTCCCAATCCTTCTGGATTTCCTCAGCGGTACGAGCCTGTCCTGTGGTGGTCATATACCTGTCCCCTTTCTATGGGATCTGTTGTTTGAAGCCGCTCACCCAGCGAAAGTGAAGTGAGCCACGCTGTTGGCGTTCAACGACTAGTATCACCATCCGCTCACTAGTCCGTCAATACGGGGCGTGGTTTGCGTTGGTTAGCGGCGTGGCTCGGGGGTCAGGATGACGGGAAAGTCGCAGCTTGAGAGCTTTTTGCTTATCGACGTGCGCGACCAGCCTGACAGTCGTCCGACTTTTGACTAACAATTTCGGGGGTAGCGTGACAGCAATCACTTAATGTTTCGCATAATGCGCACGCAACAATTTAAGGCAACCTAGACTGGTGCCATACATCTTCTGTCTACTTGGCTGAAAGGATCTCTGCCCTATGACTACGCCGCAATTCGAGGACCGCACGGAGCGCGTCGAGGTAGCTGGCCTGCAGGTGGCCCGCCCGCTCTATGACTTTGTCAACGACACTCTGCTGCCGGAGATCAAGCCCGAAACGAACCTGGACGCGGAGAAGTTCTGGGCCGATGTCGCGCAGTACTTCGCGGACCTGGCTCCGAAGAACAAGTCGTTGCTGGCCCGCCGCGACGAGCTGCAGGCCACCATGGATGACTACTACCGCGAGAACCCGGGCCAGCCGGACCCGAAGGAGCACGAGGAGTTCCTGCGTTCCATCGGCTACATCGTCGACCAGCCGACTGACGGTGCAATCCGCACCGAGAACGTCGACGACGAGTTCGCTAACGTCGCCGGCCCGCAGCTGGTGGTGCCGATTACGAATGCTCGCTTTGCCATCAACGCCGCGAACGCGCGCTACGGTTCGCTCTACGACGCGCTGTACGGCACCGATGCCATCCCGACCGACGGTGGTGCCGAGCCAGGCAAGGGGTACAACCCGGTTCGCGGCGACCGCGTGATCGAGTGGTCCCGAAACTTCCTCGATGAGGCTGTGCCGCTCGAGGGCGCATCCCACGCCGAGGTCGACTCCTACGAAATCACCGAGTCCGGCGAACTGAAGATCACCGCTGACGGCAACGAGGTCTCCCTGAAGGAGCCGGAGGTATACATCGGCTACCAGGGTGAGCAGTCTGCTCCGACCGGCATGGTGCTGCGCCACAATGGCCTGCACATCATCATTCAGCTCGACCGCGAGCACCCGGTGGGCAAGACCGACCGCGCTGGTGTTGCTGACGTCGTGCTCGAGTCCGCCGTGACCGCCATCATGGACTTCGAGGACTCTGCCGCCGCAGTTGACGGTGCTGACAAGGCCGCTGCTTACCAGACCTGGTTCGGTCTCAACCGCGGCGACATCTCTGAGACTGTCGCTAAGGGCGACAAGTCCTTCGAGCGCAAGCAGGAAGACGACCTGACCTATACCGCGAAGGACGGCTCCGAGGCCACCCTGCACGGCCGCGCCATGATGCTGTGCCGCAATGTGGGCCACCTGATGACCACCCCGGCCATTCTCTTTAACGGCGAGGAAGTCCCGGAGGGCCTGCTCGACGGCATCATCACTGTTGCCTCCGCTATCCCGGGCCTGCGCAAGGACAACGCGCACGGTAACTCCCGGACGGGTTCTGTGTACGTGGTGAAGCCGAAGCAGCACGGCCCGGAAGAGGTCGCTTTCACTAACGAGATCTTCGACCGCGTCGAGGAGATCCTGAACCTGCCGAAGAACACCGTCAAGGTCGGTGTCATGGACGAGGAGCGCCGCACCTCCGTCAACCTGGACGCGTGCATCATGGAGGCCGCGGACCGCCTGGTGTTCATCAACACCGGCTTCCTGGACCGCACCGGCGATGAGATCCACACCTCCATGCAGGCCGGCCCGATGGTCCGAAAGGCGGACCTGCAGACCGCGCCGTGGAAGCTCGCGTACGAGAACCACAACGTCGACGCAGGTCTGGCGCATGACCTGCCGGGCCGCGCACAGATCGGTAAGGGCATGTGGGCAGAGACCGAGCATATGGCCGCGATGCTGGAGAAGAAGATCGGCCAGCCGCGCGAGGGTGCCAACACCGCTTGGGTCCCCTCCCCGACCGGTGCGACCCTGCACGCTACCCACTACCACCAGGTCAATGTCCACGAGGTGCAGGACGAGCTGCGCGCCGCTGGCCGCCGCGACGCCTACGCTGACCTGCTTACCGTTCCGGTCAACACGGGCGGCGACACCTGGTCCGACGAGGAGAAGCAGCAGGAGCTGGACAACAACTGCCAGTCCATCCTGGGCTACGTGGTCCGCTGGGTTGAGCAGGGCGTCGGTTGCTCGAAGGTGCCGGACATCCACGACGTGGACCTCATGGAGGACCGCGCCACCCTGCGCATTTCTTCCCAGCTCCTTGCGAACTGGCTGGTCCACGGTGTCATCACCGAGGAACAGGTCGTGGAGTCTCTCGAGCGCATGGCGAAGAAGGTCGACGAGCAGAACGCCGGGGACGCCAACTACCTGCCGATGGCCGCCGATTACGACGCTTCTATCGGCTTCCAGGCCGCGAAGGACCTGATCTTCAAGGGCACCGAGTCCCCGGCTGGCTACACCGAGCCGATCCTGCACGCGAAGCGCCGCGAGTTCAAGGCCGCCCACGGGGTTGATTAATCGGGTCTAGATCCGATTGCTAGCGCCGCTACCGTTTCGGTGGCGGCGTTCTAGTCTCCGTAGACCACGCTTCTGTGGCCGACGGTGAAGACCTCAATGGTGACTGTTTCGTCCTTAATGAGTGCGAGAATCCGGTAAGAGCCAACTCGGTAGCGCCATTCCCCGGAGCGGTTCGCTGTCAATGATTTGCCGAATGCGCGCGGGTCAGCGCAGCCGTCGAGGTTGTTTTTGATCCAGGTAGCAAGAATTCGGGCGTCGAATCGGTCCATCTTCTTGAGCTGTTTACGGGCCTTGGCGGTGAGTTCGACTTTGTAGGACATTTGAAGCGTTAGCGCAGCTCGGTGAGCACGTCGTCGATGGTGAAGCGCTCGCCGGAATCGTCGGCGATCGCCTCACGTAGTTCCTGCAGGTCATAAGTATCTTCGATCTTTTCAAGAATGGCGGAGCGGGCGAAATCGGAGATCGTGACGCCGGAGAAGCTCGCGAACTTGCGGACCAGCTCGGCGTCCTCTGCGTTCATGCGGATTGTCATCGTGGCCATGAATACATTGTATTCACTCGGCTTGCGTGAACAAGATTCCCCAGGGCTCTATGTATTCTCTTTAGGGTGCGGCGCTAAGGAGGGCACATGGGGTACACAGTCGGATTCGACCGCGACAAGTACATTGCGATGCAGTCGGAGCAGATTTCGAAGCGTCGTGAAGCAATCGGCGGAAAGCTCTACCTCGAGATGGGCGGCAAGCTTTTCGACGACCACCATGCCTCCCGCGTCCTGCCCGGGTTCACCCCGGACAACAAGATCGCCATGCTCGAAGCGATCAAGGACGAAGTGGAGATCGTCGTCTGCGTCGCCGCGCCTGACCTGGTCCGGCAAAAGGTCCGCGCGGACATCGGCATCACCTACGAGGACGAGGTTTTAAGGCTTATCGACGGCTTCCGCGAGCGCAACTTCCTCGTGGACAACGTCGTGATCACCCAGTACGAAAGCGGCCCTGACCAAGCCGATGCCTTCCGGGACAAGCTGGAGAAACTGGGGTTGACGGTCAATCTGCACCGCGTGATTCCCGGGTACCCGAACGATATTTCGCGGATCGTCTCGGAGGAGGGCTTCGGCCGCAACGACTACGTGGAGACCTCCCGTGACGTGGTGGTGATGACCGCGCCGGGCCCGGGCTCCGGCAAGATGGCCACGTGTCTTAGCCAGGTGTATGCCGACAACAGGCGCGGCATTTCCGCTGGCTACGCAAAGTTCGAGACATTCCCTATCTGGAATCTGCCGCTCGAGCACCCGATCAACCTGGCCTATGAGGCAGCGACGGTCGACCTCGACGACATCAACGTCATCGACCAGTACCACCTGGCCGCGTACGGTGAGCAGGTTTCCAGCTACAACCGTGATGTTGACGCGTTCCCTCTGCTCAAAGCGTTGCTGCTCGAGGCGACGGGGACGCAGCCGTACCAGTCCCCCACCGACATGGGCGTGAACATGGCAGGCTACGGCATCTCCGACGACGCCGCCTGCCGGTACGCCGCCAACCAGGAGATCATCCGTCGCTTCCTTGCCGCGCAGGTCGACGCGCGCCGGGGTGATGTGGCTGAGAACGTGCCGGAGCGCGCCGCGAATGTCATGCGCAAGGCAGGGCTGACTGTGGAAGACCGCCCGGTCGTCGGCCCGGCGCTCGCGATTGCTGACACCACGGGCAATCCCGGCGCGGCGCTGGAGCTTCCCGACGGTTCCATCGTCACCGGCAAGACCTCTGACCTGCTCGGACCATCGGCAGCCGTGCTGCTCAACGCCCTGAAAAAGCTCGCCGGCATTGACGACGAAGTGCACCTGCTCTCCCCCGACTCGATCGAGCCGATCCAGACGCTGAAGACGACGTACCTCGGCTCGCGCAACCCTCGCCTGCACACTGACGAGGTGCTCATCGCGCTGTCCGCTTCCGCCTCGGAAGACGACAACGCCCGGCTCGCGCTGGAGCAGCTGCAGTCGCTGCGCGGTTGCGATGCTCACATCACCACCATCTTGGGTTCTGTGGATGAGGGGATCTTCCGCTCGCTCGGTGTGCTGGCAACAACGGAGCCGGAGTACTGGCGCAAAACTCTGTACCACAGGCGTTAACACGCCTGTCCCCCTGAGGGGACAATCCCGCGTTTGATTTCACCGTTCCCCGCTGACTCCATACACTAGTGGTGTGACCAGCAAAATCCTGCTCTACTACCAGTTCCGCCCGATCCCGGACCCGGAGGCGATCCGGCTCTGGCAGCGCGACCTGTGCGAGGGGCTGGGCCTCAACGGCCGGATCATCATCTCCCCTGACGGCATCAACGGCACCGTCGGCGGGGACATCAACGCGTGCAAAGCGTACGTCCGCAAAACCAAGGAATACTTCCGCGGCATCGAGTTCAAGTGGTCCGAGGGCGGCAAGGAGGACTTCCCCAAACTGTCGGTCAAGGTGCGCGACGAAATTGTCACCTTCGGCGTGCCCGAGGAATTGCGTGTCGACGACAACGGGGTCGTCGGCGGAGGCACGCACTTGAAGCCGGAGGAGGTCAATGAGCTCGTCGAAAAGCGTGGCGACGATGTCGTGTTCTTTGACGGCCGCAACGCGTACGAAGCGGAGATCGGCAAGTTCAAAGGCGCTGTCGTGCCCGATGTGGAGACCACCCACGATTTCATCGCGGAGCTCGAGTCAGGCAAATACGACTGGATGAAGGACAAACCAGTCGTGTCCTACTGCACGGGCGGAATTCGCTGCGAAATCCTCTCGTCGCTGATGAAGAACCGCGGGTTCGAAGAGGTCTACCAAATCGACGGCGGCATCGTGCGCTACGGGGAGAAGTACGGAAACTCGGGTCTGTGGGAAGGCTCGCTCTACGTGTTCGACAAGCGCATGCACACAGAGTTCGGCGCGGGTGCGGACGATGACCCGGAGTTTGTGCAGCTCGGCCACTGCGTGCACTGCGGCGCGCCGACGAACCAGCACTACAACTGCGCGAATGAGCCGGAGTGCCGGCAGCAGTACTTGAGCTGCGAAGCGTGCCGGGCGGAGAACCCGTACTGTGCGGAGTGCTCTCAGGGCGCGTAATCGGCGGCGAGCATGCCAACCGTCACCGTGAGCCACAGCATGGTGAACGGGACCAGCGGTAGCCAGAACACGCCCATCCACGGCATCCATCGCTCATAACGGTTGAGCTTGCGCACCATGATCACCGCGCAGCCGAGCAGAGCGGCGACTGGGTAGATGGAGCTCAGGGTGGCCCACCACGTGCGGGCGGCTTGGGAACACAGCCACGTGGCCTCTCCCGCTTCGCACAGCGGACCGCCGACGAGACGGAAGATCAGCGCCAAGAACCCTGCGATGAGGAACGTGCCCGCAACGGATGCGACACCGAACCAGATGGCTTGGCGGGTGGACGCCTGGTTGCGCTCGTTGAGCTGGGCGGGATCGGGTTCGTTTGCAAGCTCATCGAAAGAACGCGGTTCCGGGCGCACCTTGTTGTAGTAGTCGGCCGCTCCATGCAGGTCATTCTCCGGATGGTCCGGGCGGTCAGAGGGCATACTAGGCATAGCCTCCACCCTAGACTCCCCTGCTAGCGCTGCGGAAAAATCACGACGGGCACGGGAGCGTGCTCCAAGAAGTCGGTCGCGCGCGGACCAGCGAAAACACAGTTGGTTGTGGCCGGCCGGGACGCGAGGAAGAGCACGTCGCCCTTCTTCCACTTCTGCGAGTCCACCACGGTGTCCCAGCCGTCGCCGGCGCTGACCCGGGTTTCCACTTCGAAGTTCTTCAGGCCCTGCACGCCGAGCTTCTCGGCCATGTCCGAGACGACATCACGGGCCCGGTCGAGGAGGGCCAAGGATGTCTCGTTCCATTCGTCGATAAACGCGCGGTGGGGTGCGATCTGCTCGTTGTAGTCGTAGGTTTCCTCCGGGGAGAACGCCATGATGCGCAGATCGACGTCGAGGATCATCGCGATGGCGGCGGCGCTGGCAATGCCGGTGTTCGCGGCTTCATCGTTCTCATCGAGGAACGCGAAGTTGACCCGCGTGATGCCCTTCTTCGACAACTTCACCGCGCGCGGCGCCAACCCGACGGAGACCGGCGACGAGTGCATGAGCGCGTCCGCGGTGGACGTGGCCTTGAACCGTCCTTTGGCTGCCTTCGGTTTGGAACCGACTAGAACAAGATCGGCGTGAAAACGCTCGACCTCTTGCGTGAGCAGCTCGTAGCGCGGGGAGCCGTCGCGGAATACTGCGTAGTCCTCGTCCCACGCACCGCGCGGGACGTGTTCCTTGAGCGCTTCCCGGATTGCACCGCTGCGCTTCTCCTCAATCTCTTTAAGCCACTTCTTGTACTTCTTGCTGGTCTTGTTGCGCAGATGCGACCAGGGCTGCTTCTCGGTGGAAATCACCCGGATCTGTGCAGGCATGGTGCGCGCAAGCCAGCCAGCGAAGTGCACCGCCTCTTCCCCGGATTGATCCCAGCCCACAGCGATGCGCAAAGGGCGCTCCGGACCGACAGAGGTTAGGAGCTCAGGAGTGAGGGGTAAAGGATTCATAATGGCGCGCGAAAGAAAGGGATACCGTTAACGGAATACTAACGGTTCCCTAACTTTACATGTCTGCGAGGGGGTGTCGCGCGCCGTTGCGCCTGTTCGGCTACTCGACGTTGCCGGTGTTGTAGCTGTCGGCCAATGGGCCCAGGATGCGCGAGGCTTGCTGGAGCAGCGGAAGCAGCTCGTTGTCAAGCGTGCCAATCATCTCCGCGACGTACTTCACGCGCTCGTCGGAGACGCGCTCGTATTCCTTAATGCCTGTATCGGTCATCTCCACACGCACACCGCGGCGGTCGTTCTCGTCGCGCACGCGATGGATGAGGTTGCGCTGTTCCAGCTGGTGCAGGGTATTCGATGCCGTCGGCATGCGGATTCCCTCGTCGGCGGCGAGCTGACTAATGCGCATCGGGCCGGACTCGATGAGCCGTTCCAAAATGGAAAGCTGCGGCCCGGTCAGGTCAGACTGCTCGGAAATGCGGAAATAAGCGACGTAAAGCTTGGTGAGAAAAGGGCGGACATCCTTTGCGATTGCATAGGCGTCTTCGGGATTAATTTGTGACATGCGCTCGAGTGTAGAGGTAGTTGTACAAACAAACGAATATCCGATCGTCCTCAAGGTTGTTGTCTCTGTCACATTTTCGCCGCCGGTGGGGACGGATAAACTCAGCGTAATGTTCCGTTTCGAAGGAGAGGTCTCGCACGAGTGGGAGCGGCGCGCGGTGCTGCGCGACTTTCAGGCTGGTCGCGTGCAGCGCGAGGAGCTTTGCGACGCCGATTTTCTCCTCAAGGCCGCCGGCCGACACCACGGAGTCGACTCTGCCCGACCGTGTCCTATCTGCGAAGCAGTGATGCGGGAGGTCCTGTGGATTTACGGGGATAACGTGGGTCGCCGCTCCGGAACAGCACGCAGTATTGATGAGATTGACGGCATAGTCGCAGAGGTCGGCCCCGTCACCGTTCACCGCGTGGAGGTCTGCGAGCGCTGCGGTTGGAACCACTTGCTGACCGAATCCCAGGCCGTCCCCGAGCTGTGAATCGCGAATGAAGACGGGGGGGATACTGGGTGTTTTGTTGGTTGAGCAAGTACCCTGTCCTAGAGGTTTAAAGATTAGGCAGGGACACCCCATTGGCACGAGACACTGAATCCACCGGTAAGAAGCCGGAGCCCAAGAAGCCGACGCAGAAGATGTCGGCCGATAAGGCGACGGCAGATAAGGCGAGTAGTAAGCCCGGCGCTAAGACGGGCACGAAGCCGTCCGAGAAAGACTCCAGCACCCGTGTGACCAAGAAGAAGCGTCGCCGCGGGCAGTGGCTGGCAGCCCTGGCGTTGGCCGTTGTGTTGCTTCTGCTTGTGCCGCTGACGATCTTCGGTGTCAACTACGCCAAGGCGGACCTGCCTCAGCCGGGCGAGATTGACACCCCCCAGATCTCCACCATCTTCTACAACGACGGCCAGAAAGAGCTGGCCCGCCTTGTCCCGCCGGAAGGCAACCGTGAGCAGATCGCGTTGGACCAAGTGCCGGAGCATGTGCAGAACGCTGTCTTCGCCGCTGAGGACCGCGATTTCTGGGACAACTCCGGATTCTCCTTCACCGGTTTCGGCCGCGCCTTGCTCGGCCAGCTGACGGGTAATGACTCTGCTGGTGGTGGTCAACGATCACCCAGCAGTACGTCAAGAACACCATCGTGGGTAATGAGCGTTCTTATACCCGTAAGTTCAATGAGCTGGTCTACTCCATCAAGATGACCAGGAACTGGTCCAAGGAAGAGATCCTCACCGGATACCTGAACACCATTTACTTCGGCCGCAACGCCTACGGTATTGAAGCCGCCGCCCACGCCTACTTCAGCAAACCAGCCGCCGAACTGTCGGTCGAAGAGGGCGCTTTGCTTGCTGGCCTGATTCAGCTGCCCAGCCAGCTTGACCCGTGGAACAACCCGGACGAGGCGCAGAACCGCTGGGACTACGTGCTCGACGGCATGGTGGATCAGGGCTGGCTCAGCGCGGACGAACGCGCCGGGGCCCAGTTCCCGGACACGCGCGACCCGGAGACGTACTCCGCCTACACGGAGGCCACCGGCCCGAACGGTCTGATCAAGAACCAGGTGATCAGGGAGCTCGAGCAGATCGGTATTTCTGAGGCGGACGTGACCAACCGCGGCCTGCAGATCAAGACCACCATCGACCCGCATGTCCAGCAGCAGATCCTCGATACGGCTGAGACGCAAATGGCGACGCTGCAGGAGGATGCCCGTACCGGTGTCGTGGCGATCGACCCGAAGAACGGTGAAGTGCGCGGCTACTATGGTGGCGACGATCCATCCGGTTGGGACTATGCCGACGCTGGCCTGCAGACCGGTTCGACATTCAAGATCTTCGGTCTTGCGGCTGCGCTGCAGCAGGGCATCCCGCTGTCGGCGCCGTACGACTCCTCCCCCGTCACCGTCGGTAGCGCCTACATCACCAACTCCGGTGGCGGTGGCGGCGGCATGACCTCCATGGCTGACGCGCTGAAGAACTCCTACAACACCTCTTTCATCCGCATTCAGTCCGACCTGGACGACACCACCAACGACACCAAGGAAATGGCGCACGCGCTGGGTGTCGCCCGCCAGCTGCCGAATGTCCCGGAAACGTTGACCGAGCACGGTGAGCAACCACTCGACGGCATCATTCTGGGCCAGTACCAGTCCCGCGTTCTGGACATGGCCACGGGTGTGTCCACTCTGATTAACCGTGGTGTGTGGCACCCGACGCACTTCGTCCAGCAAGTCACCTCCGCCGATGGCGAAGTGCTCTACGAGTTTGATCCGGAGTACAAAGAACGCCGCGTGAACTCCCAGGTGGCAGACAACGTCGTCCAGGCGATGCAGCCGGTCGCTGGCTGGTCCCATGCGGCCCTGGCCGGCGGCCGCCCGTCGGCGGCAAAGACCGGTACCGTCCAGCTGGGCAACACTGGCCTGTCCAAGGACGCCTGGATGGTCGGCGGCACCCCAGAACTCTCCGTCGCGGTGTGGGTTGGTACAGCCGACAACACCACGGCCATCTACAACTCTTACGGCGGCACGATGTTCGGTGCGCAGGCCCCTGCCCAGATTTGGAAGGGCGTGCTCGACGGCGCGCTCGACGGCAAAGAATACGGCCAGTTCCCCGACGCCAAGCCAATCAATTGGGGAGTTGACCCCTACTCCGGCGGCACCTACGGCGGACAAAAGGGCTACTCCAGCCAGGATACCTCGTACAACTACAGCCAGCCTTCGCAGCAGCGGTCCGCTGCACCCGAGCCACAAGCACCGGCGGCATCGGCCCCGCCGCCTGCCCCGGCACCGGCCCCGGCCCCGCCGCAAGCGCCAGAACCGGCACCGGAGCCACCGCCGAGCTTGGGTGAGATTCTCGACGAACTGGTCCAGTAAGGGGGGCGAGGTGAGCGTCGATAAGCGTCGCGCTGTGTGGGCGAACGCCGCTGACCGCGTGCAACCCGGAAAAACGGAGCCGGTTGCGCGCGGGGTCGTGGAAACCTTGGGCGGCCCCATGGGCCGTTTCGCGCAGATTGGCCGTGGCCGTTGGTGGACACCCCTGCGTGCCATCATGTCGGTGGCCTGGGTTTTCATGGCGCTCGGTGCACTGAGCAAGTCCAACTGTGCGCGCGGCAAGCTTGTCGACGGCTCCCTGCAACTCAACTGGGACGGCAACCGCCAATACACCTCTTTCTGCTACAACGACATCGTTCCCCTCTACGGCGGGCGCGGCCTTGACCAGCCAGGATTCGTTTACGACTACTCCTGGCAGGAAGGCGACCTCACCCGGTACATGGAGTACCCGGTACTGGGCGGACTGTTTCAAGGCGCGATGGGCTGGCTCTCTCGCAACACCTATCCCCTGGTCAGCTGGGCACTGCCGGATTCCGGTTGGTACTTCTACGTCACCGCATTCGTCATGGCGGTCATCTGGGTCTTCACCGCCCGCATGGTGGCCGAGCTGGCAGGTAACCGCATTTGGGACACCATGTTGGTGGTGGTCTCTCCCCTGCTCATCATGCACGCCTTCACCAACTGGGACATTCCCTCCATCGCGTTCATGGTCGGGGCCTTGCTGGCCGCCCGGAACAAGAAGTTCTGGCTCGCGGGAGTGCTCATCGGGCTGGGCACGGCGTTCAAGATGTGGCCGCTGTTCCTGCTGGGTGCCTACCTGGTCATTGCGCTACGCAAGAAGAAGGCCATGCCGTTCGTGCAGATGCTGGTAGCCACGGTGGTGTCGTGGCTGGTAGTCAACGTGCCAATCATGCTGTACAACTACGACGCCTGGCACGAGTTCCAGCGCCTGAACACCGAGCGCGGCTGGGAGTGGACCACGATCTACGCCGTGGCCTCCCGCGCCTTCGGGTGGAACGGCTTCGATTCCGGCGACGGCGCGCCGGTGATCCTCAACGCGGTCACCCTCGTGCTTTTCCTAGCAGGCTGTCTATTCGTTCTCGTCGCGGGATTAATGGCACCACAGACTCCGCGCGTCGCGGAACTGTTCGTGCTCATCGTTGGCTTCTTTCTGCTGTTCAATAAGGTGTGGAGCCCCCAGTACTCGCTGTGGCTTGTCATTCCGGCAGTGCTCGCACTCCCCCACTGGCGCCTGTTGCTGTCGTGGATGACGGTGGACATGTTGGTCTGGCCGATCCTCATGTGGCACATGATGGGCACCGACAACCTCGGGTTGCCCGGTGGGATGCTCAACCTCATTGTGGTCACGCGCGACGGTCTGATCATCGCGATCATGGTGCTCACCGTCATGCAGATGTACGGTCGCCGCCGCGACAAGGTGCGCGACGCCCACTTCGGGTGCGACCCGCTGCTGACCACACCCGCGGACTGGGAGGAGGCGAAAAAGACGTGGGAACCGCAACAATCCTCGGAATCTGCTCGATCTTCATCGGGTTCGGACTCTTTGCAGGGTGTTTCTTCGCAGTCGTGAAGAAGAAGCCGATGGCGCTCTCTGTCGCCTTAGGTCTCGCGGCGTTCATCTTCATGACGTTCGTGCCGGTCTTCCTGGCGGTGTTCATCGCAGCGCCCAACGCTGGCAGTTAACTGCCAGAAACCTTCTGTAGGGTGGAAACCATGAACATTAAGAGGGTTTCCGCTGCCATCGCTGCCTCCGCTTTGTCCCTCTCCGCGCTCACTGCGTGCGGTGAGACGGACGACGGCACCACCGGTACCGACGCCGGAGCCGAATCCACGGTGGCCGAAGAGGTTGAGACCGAAGGCGACGATCAAGTTCAGCAAGACGACGTAGCCGGCGATGATGACGCGGACGACGCAGACGACGCAGACGATGCCGATGATGGTGACGACGCTGCTGGTCGTGAACTGCCGAAGGAAGTGACTGGTTACACCCCAGAGGCGGAGTCTGAAATGGCTGACGAAGGCCTCAGCGCAGCTGATGTCGAGCGTGCCCTCGCCGCCGCCAACGATAATGAGCCCGGTGTGGAGACCAGGTGGGAAGACGACGGGTTCTGGGAAATCGCCTCCGGTGAGATCGACATCGATATCGACCCCCAGGGTCTGGTCCTCGACGTAGACAAAGACGACTAGTTAGCGCCGCACGTTTCCTAGCGCCGCAGATACGCCGCATTCTGATTTCTTCGCGGTGAGCTGCTGGGGTACGCTGGTGAGGTTGCTTGACGCAACGACCCTCCTGCCACCGTTAAAGGACGGTGGCCGAAACCATAGAAACGACCATAGGAGGTGATGAGGTCCGTGCGTCACTACGAAGTAATGATCATTCTCGACCCGAGTCAGGATGAGCGCACCGTTGCCCCGTCCCTGGACAAGTTCCTCGATATTGTCCGCCAGGATAACGGCAAGGTGGAAAACGTCGATGTATGGGGCAAGCGCCGTCTTGCATACCCCATCGACAAGAAGGAAGAAGGCGTCTACGTCGTAGTCAACCTCGACTGCGCAGCCGAGACCGTCCAGGAGCTCGACCGCCGTCTGAACCTGAACGACACCATTATGCGAACCAAGGTTCTGCGCACCGATAGCAAGTAAGCGCCGAACGTGAACGGGTAATCCCAGCTCAGGGTTTGTGTCCGGGGCGGACTATAGACTGGTTCGTGCAAGGACAACCCATTCCCGCTCATTCATTCAAGGTTTCAAGGTAAGGACGAAAGAACATGGCACAAGGCGACACTCCTATCACCGTCGTTGGCAACTTGGTTGCGGACCCTGAACTGCGGTTCACCCCGCAGGGCTTGGCAGTAGCCAACTTCCGCATTGCATCCACTCCGCGTACCTACAACAGGGACACGAACCAGTGGGAAGACGGCGAAGCTTTGTTCCTCACCTGCAACGTGTGGCGGAGCGTCGCCGAGAACGTCGCTGAGTCCCTGACAAAGGGCATGCGCGTGATCGTCAACGGCCGCCTCAAGCAGCGTTCTTACCAGAACCGCGAAGGTGAAAACCGCACCGTGTTCGAGGTCGAGGTCGACGAAGTCGGCCCGTCCCTGCGCTACGCCAGCGCCAGCGTCAACCGTAACCCGCGTGAGGGCGGGAACCAGGGTGGCGGCGGCTTCGGCGGCAACCAGGGCGGCAGCTTTGGTAACTCCCAGGGCGGCCAGAACGCCCAGAACACCGGTGGCTTTGGTAACTCCCAGGGCAACCAGGGTGGCCAGAACAGCCAGTCCAACAACCAGCCCGCGAATGATCCGTGGAATTCTGCTCCCCCCGCCGGCGGTTTCGGCGGCATGGACGATGAGCCCCCGTTCTAAAGCAATCGACAAACATCAACTTTCAAACGAAAGGTAAGGATTATGAAGCTGATCCTCACCGCTGCCGTTGAGAACCTTGGTGAGCCCGGCGATATTGTCGAGGTCAAGGACGGCTACGGACGTAACCTTCTGCTTCCGCGCGGCCTGGCCATCCCGGCCTCCCGCGGCGCTGAGAAGCAGATTGAGGACATCAAGCGCGCACAGGAGCAGCGTTCCGTGCGCGACCTGGACCACGCTAAGGAGCTGCGTGACCAGCTCGACCAGCTGCAGGGCGTCACCGTGAAGGTGCGCACCGCTGAGAACGGCAAGCTCTTCGGTTCGGTCAAGCCGGCCGACATCGTCGATGCCGTTGAGGCTGCAGGCGGCCCGGCGCTGGACAAGCGCCGCGTTGACATGCCGAAGGGTCTGGTCACCAGCACCGGCGGCTACCAGGTCAAGGTCAAGCTCCACGATGACGTGGAGGGCAAGGTGAACTTCGAGGTCGTGGGCGCGTAACACACGCCTAACGGCGATTGCTCTATAACAAGCAATCCAACGACAACAGCACGAAGGGCGCGGGCCCCGCTTGTGAGGAGTGGGGCCCGCGCCCTTCTTCTTCTTGCTTTGTTCCTGTTTGTGCGCGGGTTAGCGCAGCCCGGCTGGGAGTGGCAGCGAGGCGTCAATCAGCTCAAACGGCCCAACACCGCCGGAGATGACTCCCACAATGTAGGCGCGGCCGTCGCGGCCGGTGATCCACACCGGGGCACCGGAATCGCCCGTGAAGTTCAGCAGGAGAGCCACGATCTCACCAGTGTGAACGTTGGTGGACACCACAGGACCGCAGGTCCTGCTAGAGCGCGCGCCATCCTTGCAGACAAT
The DNA here is from genome assembly GCF_024454115.1 of Corynebacterium sp. CCUG 65737. Classification (NCBI taxonomy): domain Bacteria; kingdom Bacillati; phylum Actinomycetota; class Actinomycetes; order Mycobacteriales; family Corynebacteriaceae; genus Corynebacterium; species Corynebacterium sp. CCUG 65737. The sequence continues at coordinate 10,161 of NZ_JAGPZB010000003.1, read as the reverse complement.
CTGGCCCGGTGCCACGGCGCTGACCGGAAGGCGTCCACCGATGGCGCGATCCGGGTTAATGGACCGAGCGAACTGTGTGAGGTTGTGGTCCATGCCAGAGTCGAGCCCCAACGTGAGGTTCCCACCGCGCGTCTTGCCGGCATCAGTAACGTGCGGGTCGAGGCGGAACCAGCTGTAGTCACGGAACGAGTCGGATGTGAAGCCCTTCAACCCGACGTTCAGGCCGCCCTGATCGAAGACATACCCGGAATCCGCCATGTTGGAGGCAATGACTGCGCCGTCGGATGAGTAGACACGGATAGGACGGCCACCATCGATGGGCATGAGGCAATGCCCGGCCGTGATCCCGTACTTCGCGCCGTCCCGGTGCGCCACGGAGTTGAGGGAGCACAGTGCTTTAGCCCCGTTACTGTAATGGATCTCGATCTTATCGCCGGCATAAACCGGTGCTGCGGAGGCGGGGGCAACGCCGCACGCAACGGCGACCACTGTGGCCATCGCGGAGATTACCGCGCGGCGGAAACGGGAAAAACGGGAGGTCATAGCAGCACAATAGCAGGTGGTTCCAGCAATCAAGCGCCGCATAACAATCTGGTGTCCACACTGCCTGTGGATAACTAGTGGAAAAGTCCAGTCCAATGAGAGAAATTTACGCGGAGGAGAGCGGTTTATAGCACTTTGGTTACCTTGTCAAATGTGCTGGTGGTCGAGTTATTCACTGTTCGTGGAAGACGCATGACGCGGAATGTATCGGGGTTAAGCAGTCACGATGGGCGAATCTGTGAAAAAGTAACTGAATATTCCACAGAGATTCCACAGCCGTGGGAGGCATGTGGGTCACGAATCAGGGAATAACGGGCTTATTCCACAAGGACCTGTGGATAACTCCAGCGTGATGAGTCCACAAGAGTGGTCCGCTCGTGCCCCGGCGGGGTAGCATCACTTCGATGACTGGAGGGAGTTCACGATGACTGCAGGCAATGTCGCTGGAGGGGACAGCTTCGACGACCGGTTTGAGGACCTTGTTCCTCCGCCGCCTGAGCCGGAGGACGGCGGCGGGTACAGGAGCAACCGTCGCAACGGCCGCGGCTTCACGTCTGAGCGCGAGGACTTGAGCGAGTACCGCCAGCCCCCGCATGACCGGAAAGCTGAGCAGGGTGTCATTGGTGCGATGCTGCTCAGCCCCAATACCGTCACCGATGTGATTGAGGAGCTGCGGGAGGAGGACTTCTACTTCCCAGCCCACCAACTGATTTATCAGGCGATTCTGGACCTGTACTCCCAAGGCTCGCAGATTGACGTCCTCATTGTCTCCGGCCGTCTTGACCGGATGGGACAGCTCGAGCGTGCTGGGGGAGCGCCGTACCTGCACACCCTGATCTCCGAGGTTCCCACCTCTGCTAACGCACGCTACTACGCGGATATCGTTGCCGAGAAGTCCACGTTGCGCCAGCTTGTGGACGCGGGAACGCGTGTTGCCCAGCTCGGCTACGACGGCGGCGAGGGCATGGAGATCGAGGCGCTGGTGGATCGCGCGCAACAGGAGATCTTCGCCGTCGCGCAGACCAAGACGGGGGAGGACTACCAGGCACTCGCTGAGCTGCTCAAGCCTACTGTCGACGAGCTTGCTGCTTATGAAAAAGACGGCGGCCTCGCTGCCGGCGTGCCGACGGGCTTCCTTGACCTCGACCGGCTGACAAATGGCCTCCATGCCGGTCAGATGATCATTATCGCGGCCCGTCCTGGTGTGGGTAAGTCGACCCTCGCCCTGGATTTCGTTAGGTCCTGCTCGATCCACAACGACCTGACCTCGGTGATCTTCTCGCTGGAGATGAGCGCCTCCGAGATTGTGATGCGCCTGCTGTCTGCGGAGACCGAGATCAAGCTCTCCGCGATGCGTTCGGGCCAGATGGAGGAGTCTGACTGGGAGAAGCTCACCAAACGCCTCCGCGAGATCCAGCAGGCGCCGATCTTCGTCGATGATTCTCCGAACCTGACGATGATGGAGATCCGCTCTAAAGCCCGCCGCCTCAAGCAGCAGCACGGCCTAGACCTCGTGGTGCTGGACTATATGCAGTTGATGAGCTCCGGCCGCAAGGTCGAATCCCGCCAGCAAGAGGTCTCCGAGTTCTCCCGCCAGCTGAAGTTGCTGGCCAAGGAGCTAGAAGTACCCGTCATCGCCATCTCCCAGCTCAACCGTGGCCCGGAGTCACGCACGGACAAGCGTCCGCAGTTGGCGGACCTGCGTGAATCGGGTTCATTGGAGCAGGACGCGGACATTGTCATGCTGCTGTACCGTCCGGACTCCCAGGACCGCGACAACGAGCGTGCGGGTGAGGCGGACATCATCATCGCCAAGCACCGTGGTGGCCCGATCGACACGATCGCGGTGGCGCACCAGTTGCACTACTCGCGCTTCGTGAACATGGCGCGGGGTTAAGCCGGTTAAGACAGCACTTTCCCGCGCTGTTCGGGCAGGGTGAGCGCAGCGATGCACGCCACGGCGAAGGCGGCTGCGAACACCCCGAACACAGCCGTGGGCCCGCCGAAGCTGAGCACCGGAGGCACAATGAGAGGCGCGATGATCGACCCGATTCGCCCGAACGACGCCCCGGCACCTGTGCCCGTAGCGCGGATCGAGGTTGGGTAGAGCTCCGGGCCGATCGCGTAGAGGGCACCCCACGCACCCAGGTTGAAAAAGGACAGTAAGCAGCCGGCGGCAATGATCTGCCACGGAGCCCCTGCCAAACCGTACAAAACGGCGGCGCCAGCAGACCCGGCGAGGAAGACCGATAGAGTGATGCGGCGGCCCCAGACTTCAATAAGCCACGCGGCCGCGGCATAACCGGGAAGCTGCGCGATAGTGATGATGAGGGTGAACGTGAACGACCGCACCAGGGTGAAACCTTGGTCCACCAGCAGCGACGGAATCCAGATGAACGCGCCGTAGTACGACAGCGACACCCCGAACCACACGAGCCAGAACGCGGCAGTGCGCTTGCGCATCGCTGGCCCCCATATCCCGCCGCTGACCTCCGGCTCTGAGTCGCCGGGCGGGGAGTGGTCGATCTCAGAGGTGTCGGCGGCGGCCTCAAAGGTCCGCACGATCTCCTCGGCTTCATCGTGGCGGCCTTTCGATTCAAGGAACCGCACTGACTCGGGCAAGCCCATGCGCACGTAGATGGCATAGAGTGCGGGTACAGATCCGAGGGCGAATCCCCAGCGCCACCCGGTGTCACCCTGGCTGACTACGAAGGTTCCGATCACGGCCGCCATGATCCACCCCACGGCCCAAAACGCTTCGAGCAATACGACCATTCGTCCGCGGCTTTTACGGGGCGCGAACTCGCTGACCAAGGTGGACGCCACGGGTAGCTCCGCACCCAGGCCGAGGCCGACGAGGAACCGGAAGACCATGAGGGAGCCGACAGACCAGGCGAGGGCGGAGGCACCCGTCGCTAAGCCGTAGACCAGCAAAGTGGCCGCGAAGACCTGCCTGCGCCCGATCTTGTCCGCGAGCAGCCCGCCTAGGGATGCCCCGATGGCCATTCCGATGAAACCAATCGACGCGATCCATGACGTCGTGCCCTTATCCAGGTCCCAGTGCACGGCGAGCGCGGCGAGGATGAACGACACAAGGCCGACGTCCATCGCGTCGAGCGCCCAGCCCACGCCCGAGCCGACGAGCAGCCGACGGTGCTGGGAAGTGACCGGGAGACGGTCGAGACGCTCGTTGCGGGTCAGAGTATTGTCCATGGGCAGTGAGCATAGCTCCTGCCCGGGCAGGTCAACTACTTTAAATTCACTTTTCTAGCGCTCGCTGACCGAAGTGAACCGGTTGAGCCGTAGCGAGTTGCTCACCACGAACACTGAGCTGAACGCCATGGCGATGCCGGCGAACATGGGGTTGAGCAGGCCGATGGCCGCCACCGGGATGAGCAGCACGTTGTAGGCGAAAGCCCAGAACAGGTTGCCCTTGATGATGCTCAGGGTGCGCCGCGACAAGCGGATCGCGTCTGCCGCAGAGCGCAGGTCGCCGCCCATGAGGGTGATGTCGGCGGCCTCAATGGCCACGTCCGTGCCCGACCCCATGGCTAGGCCCAAGTCGGCGGTGGCCAAGGCAGCGGCATCGTTCACGCCGTCGCCGACCATCGCGACAGTGTTGCCCTCTGCCTGCAGCTTTTCGACGACACGCACCTTGTCCTCCGGCAGCACCCCCGCCGTGACATTATCCGCATCGATGCCGACCGCAGTGGCTGCCGCGCGGGCAGCCCCTTCGTTGTCACCGGTGAGCAGGTGCGGGGTGAGCCCCAGCTCGCGCAAGTCCTCAATGGCTTGTGCAGAGGTGTCTTTGACGGTGTCGCGCACAGCGATCGTGCCGGCGGGGGAGCCGTCCACGGTCACGGTGACAGCCGTGGCGCCGTCAGCCTCGAAGGCTTCCGCCTCGGGTCCGCGGCCGCGGCCGACGGTGACGGAGGTGCCGTCGATAAGCGCGCGGACGCCCTGGCCGGCCTCGTTGCTGAAATCTGTCGCCTCGGGGATGTCGCCGTCTGCGGCGGCGACGATGGCGCGTGCAATGGGGTGCTCGGAGCCGGCCTCGACAGCGGCGGCGAGCGACAGGACCTGCTCTTCGGTGAAACCGGATTCAGGCGCGACGGCGTCGACCGCCATTTCACCGGTGGTGACGGTGCCGGTCTTGTCCAGCACAATCGTGTCCACGCGCTGGGTCGACTCGAGGATTTCCGGGCCCTTGATCAGCAGACCCATTTGTGCGCCGCGTCCGGTGCCGACGAGGATCGCCGTGGGCGTAGCCAGGCCGAGCGCGCACGGGCACGCGATGATGAGCACGGCGACTGCGGCGGAGAATGCCGCCGGCGCGTCGTGGCCGATCGCCATGTGCACGGCCAGCGTGATCAGCGCAACCACGATGACGGTCGGGACGAAAATGCGGGAAATACGGTCCACAAGCTTTTCGACGGGCGCTTGCCCCGCCTGCGCCTGCCGCACCAGTTCGCTCATCCGCGACAGGGTGGTTTCGGAACCCACCCGCGTGGCCTCGACGATGAGGCGGCCAGTCTGGTTGACCGTGGCGCCCGTGACGGTGTCGCCGGGAGCGACGTCGACAGGCACGGACTCGCCGGTGATCATCGAGTTATCCACGGCGGATACACCGTCGATCACGATGCCGTCCGTGGCGATCTTCTCACCGGGGCGGACCACGAAACGGTCACCGACAGCGATCTCGGAGGTGGGTACGCGGATCTCTTGGCCGTCACGGATAACAGCGGCGTCTTTGGCGCCCATTGTCGCGAGGTCACGCAGAGCTTCAGAGCTGCGTCCCTTCGCCTTGGTTTCGAACCACCTTCCCAGCAGCAAGAACGTGATCACCACGGCGATGGTTTCCAGGTAGATCTCATCCATCGCATGACCAGCGTTCGCACCGGGGGAGAGGCTCATGTCCATCGTCATTCCGGGTTCGCCGGCGTTGCCGATGAACAGCGCCCACACTGACCACAGGTACGCTGCCGTCGTGCCCAGGGTGATCAGGGTGTCCATGGTGACGGCACCGTGGCGCAGGTTCGCGATTGTCGCCTTGTGGAACGGCGCGCCGCCATTGATGTAGATCAAGGTGGTGAGCGTGAAAACGAGCCACTGCCAGTTCGTGAACTGGAGGGCCGGGACCATCGAGATTACCGTCACCGGCACGGCGAGAATCGCTGACCAGATGACTTTCCACTTGAGGTCGCTTGCTTCAGCTTCGCGGGCGGCTTCAATGCGGTCGGTGTCGGAAGCGGCGTCGTCGGCTGTACCTTCGGAGCCCGCGGTATCGCCGCTGCCGCCGCCGAGCGCGAATGCGTCGTACCCGGCGTCTTTGACAACCTGGATGAGCTGCTCGCGGTCAGTTTTGGACGGATCGTAGTCGACCGTCGCCGTCTCAGTGGAGTAGTTGACGTTGGCTTCCACCCCGTCAACCTTGTTCAGTTTGCGTTGGATGCGGTTGGAGCACGAGGTGCAGGTCATCCCGGTCACACCCAGTTCGAGGTGCTCCAAATAGTTGGTGCTTGTCTGTGGTGTGGGGGCGGGTGCGGGGGCGCTCACTGTAGATGTATCTCCTCCCGGGTAGCGCGGCTTGAACCTTTCTCACCCTATGGAACGGCGAGGTAAGGGAAGATATTCCGAGAGGCGCGCAACGTGGTGCACCTCACCAGAGCGGTCCAAATGCAGAAAAGTTGACAAACCCGATTTCGCTCTAGACCTGAACGTGCAGGTTGGCGAGTTTTCGCCGGTTAAACCAGTGTCGAGTTTGTCAACTTTTCCGCAAGGGATACCGCGGGGGCCTCTAGACCAGCTTGTAACCAGCCTCGGCAACAGCGGCGGCGACGGCGTCGCGGTCGAAGCCTTCGCCCTCAACGATCACGGTGCCAGCTTTGTGGTCGGCGGTTGCGCTGGTCACGCCGGAGACGTCGCTGACCTCTTCGGACACGCTCATTTCGCAGTGTTCGCAGGTCATGCCTTCTACAGTGAATGTCTGTGCCATGGGAGTAGTCACCTTCCAAAAGGAACTTGGTTGTTGTTACGGTTCCCATGGTAGGACGGTTGGCATTAAGCGTCGATAAGCGAAAAGCCTGCGTACTCGACGGCGTACTCGATCTGCTCGTCGGTGAAGCCTTCGCCTGTGACCCGCATGACCTTCGTTTCTGCATTGATGTCGACGCCTTGGGTGCCCAGCACCTGGCTCACTTCAGCTTGCAGAGTATCCACGGAATTGGTGTCTGTCGGGCCCTCGAACCGGTAGTTCTTGGTCACGCTTGCTCCTTTTCTCGCTCGCGGGGAATGTCCGCGCCCTTGATAAGGTTGTACTCATCGACAGACGTTACTAGAGCAGACTCAGGAGAATAAAAATGAGCACCATCAATGTAACCGAGGACACGTTCACCGAGACCGTCGAGAACAACGACATTGTGATCGTTGATGCGTGGGCTGACTGGTGTGGCCCGTGCAAGGCGTTCGCCCCGACTTTCGAGGCTGCGTCTGAGAAGCACGAGGACGTGACCTTTGCCAAGCTGGACACCGAGGCTAACCAGGGTCTTTCCTCTGCGCTGCAGATCCAGGCGATTCCGACGCTCTTCGCGTTCCGCGAGGGCATCTTGCTGGGGCAGACCTCCGGCGCTATGCCGCCGGCTGGGCTGGAGGAGTTCATCCAGGCTGTGCGCGACGTTGACATGGAGCAGGTCCGCGCTGACATCGCAGAGCAGAACGAAAAGACTGAGGGCTAGTCGCTTTTCGACGGCTTCCCGTCACACCGCCCGCGCCGCAGACGGCCGGGCGGTTTTTCGTGCCCGGGTGAGCCGGGAACCGTTCGCGTAGACTCGGGGCACACTTTCCCGACGAAAATCTAAGGAATCACCATGGCTAACCCGTTCAGCAAGGGCTGGAACTACCTGATGCAATCCTTCGACACGGCGATCGATGAGAACGCCGACCCGAAGGTCCAGATCGAACAGGCTGCGAACGCCGCTAGAGAGCAGCACCGCGCTATCACGCAGCAGGCCGCGGAGATCATTGGCCAGAAGAAGCAGCTGGAGATCAAGCTGGGTCGTGTCCGCGAACAGCAGGCGTCTTTGCAGGACAAGACCAAGACTGCGTTGCAGATGGCTGACCAGGCAACCGCTGAGGGTGACACCGCCAAGGCCCAACAGTTCAACACAACCGCAGAGACGCTCGCAGCTCAGCTGGTGGCTACGGAGCAGGAGCTCGAGGGGCTGACCACGCAGTACGGCGCCGCAGAGCAAGCCGCCGCGCAGGCCGAGCAGCAGCAGAAGCAGTCTGAGGCCCGTCTGCAAGAGCAGATGAATGAGGTCAACCGCCTGCGCCAGCAGGTCGACCAGGCCAAGATGCAGGAGCACACTGCCCAGACGATGGACACCATGGGGCAGTTCAGCCAGAACGACAACGTGCCCACGTTGGACGGGGTGCGCGAGAAGATCGAGAAGCGCTACGCTACGGCACTCGGTCAGCAGGAACTGGCTGAATCTGGTGCGAGTGCCGCGATGGCTGAGATCGAGTCCGGCCAGACCGATGTCGCTGCATCATCCAAGCTTGCGGAGATCCGCGCGTCGATGCAGGCGGAGTCCGCTGGGGAGCTGACCCAGGGGTCGGCCCAGGGTGCTGCAAGCGATGATGCGGAGCAGCACCAGGAGGCCCTTGAGCGTTTCGACGATGAAGCCCCGCAGGCTCCGCTCAACGCAGAAGAGGCCGACAACCGCTAGTGAGTGCTTAGCTCTGGGTCCGGCGGATGTTGATCAGAACTCCGCGGATCCCGGAGTGAAAGCCGTCGCGCAGGTTGACGCGCTGGCTCTCGCTGAGCGTGTACTCATGAAGGGTCTCGCAGGCGAACTGCAGTAGCGGCCTGTCGATTTCGGGGGGAAGGCCGCCTCCCGAGAGAATGTGCGCTTTGTCGCGCTGCTCGGAAGAGGCGGCGTTGTCGAACCACCACGTTGCGTACTGCTGGCCCACATCGAACGGCGTTTGGAACCCGGAGGAGGTCCATACTTCTTCCGGCAGCGGAACGTAGCGGGAGCGCAGTTTCCGGCGCGGCGCCATCATCGAGGGTTTCGGCGAGCTGGCTGCTAGTTGGGCTGGCGATGGCGGGCCAGGTGTGGGGCGGGGCTTGGGCGCCACGTGGTCTGTTGGCTCGTGGGCAGCCTCGCGCTTGCCGCGCCCCTGCTCGGGCTTTTGTTCAGGTTCGGCGTGGTCTGCCTGCTCCACCTTCTGTTGCGCGAGTTCCTCAGCGGCGGTATCCGCCTCCGCCTGCGCGACGTGGGAGGATAGGGGCTGTTCGCCGTCGGGGCGGGGAACGCCGCACATGCCGTCTTGGGTGTCGGTCTCGTCGATCGCGTCGACAAGCGGGCGCTCGCGAATGGTCGGCGGAAGCGGGCCCTCGAGCACCTGGAGCTGCATTGCTTCGGCGAAGTCCTCGCGCGGATCGAGGATGGTGGTGGAGTCGCACGCGTGGCGCAGAGCTGAGGACATAGAGTCCCAGCCAAAGCCGTAGAGGTGCATGCGGACGCCTGCGTTGGTAGCTTCCTCGACACCGGGGATCATGTCGGCGTCGCCGCTGACCAGAACGAAGTCGCTGTATTGGCCGCGCATGGCGTTGGCCACGATGTCAGCGACAAGGCGGGTGTCCACGCCTTTTTGGGTGCGCCGCTCGCCCCATTCGATGAGCTGGCCGGTGCGCAGCTGCACGCCGTCGCACGTGCGTAGAGCGCGCTGGTAGCGGTGGGGGCCAGAGTCTGGGATGCCGTCGTACCAGAACTGGCGGTGGATGGGTTGGTGTAGTTGCTGGGTAATCATGGTCCCGAGGTTGGCAACGACCTCGGGGAGATCAATTTCTAATTGTGATCTTGCGCCTGTTTCCCACGAGTTGTAGAAACTCGCAAGTAAATATGACGTATCAACGAAAACGACTGTGCGCTCAAGCATGGCTCCTAAATCCGTATCTATTCATGTAGCTAATAACTTTTGTCGGTATCCAGTCTGCCTTAACTTGGATGAGCTTGTCAGACGCGCGCCGTCTACCTGCATGAATCTGTGAATTCAGGAATTGCTCGATGGGGACCGTTGCCATTTTGTTCCGATGGTTGTACGGTTAGTTACACCACTAACGAACCGACGAACCGGAGGTCGCGATGGGCAACGACACAGAGCCGCTGTTCATGCAGATCGCACGCCTTATTCAGGACCAGATAGTGGATGACCACCTAGAGGCCGGGGCCCGCGCTCCGAGCACCAACGAGCTGGCGGCGTTCCATGAGATCAACCCCGCGACCGCGCGCAAGGGGCTCACGCTCCTTGTGGATGGCGGGGTGCTGGAAAAACGACGCGGGATCGGCATGTTTGTCACGCCCGACGCGCGCGAACGCATCCTCGCGCAGCGCCAAGCGGAGTTTGCGGGCGCGTACATCGCCCCGCTTATCGACGAAGCCCTTCGCCTCGGCCACGACCTACCCACTCTCCACGACCTTATTGACCGCGTTGCAGAAAGTAGAGGAATGTACAAGTGATAATCGCACATGAACTAGGACCTGACCCCTTTTTGGTGGACACCTGATATCCAGCCCGGTTGGGCTGGGAAGAAAGGTAATCTACCACCATGTC
>NZ_JAGPZB010000038.1:0-872 GCF_024454115.1 Corynebacterium sp. CCUG 65737 | reverse complement strand
CTCAATCGGCATCCAAAAAGGCCAGATCTAACCCCCACGACACGCCGAGCCAGACACACATTTTGACCCTTAACCCTCATGTGTTTTACAGTTGAGAGATACTAAAGACGAAAGAAGGCCACTCGGCGGCAACCAAGTGACCTTCGCTTATCACCCAGTAGTAGCTGGGGGAAAGCATGTGCATGATTCTATCTAATGATTCCTCTCCGGGCACTTTGACCGGTGCGCGTGTTGGTACGCCATCTAGAGTGCGCCAGGATTGCGCAGGTCTAGATGATACTCCGGCAAGTCAGCTTGACCGGGAAAAACTTCTCCAGCATCTTGGGCGTGATGCGCTACACGGTTCTATCAGCCGTGACTTTCAAAGTGCTTACCGTGTCGTGGTAGATGAAGAAACCGGTAAGAAGCGCAGCGTTCCGAGACTTTATCGCACTGATTCGGAGAAACTCGGTCGATGTGAATACGTCATGCTGACGAATAAGCAATATTCTGCGGTTATGGTTATTGATGTTGACCAGCCCGGAGAATCTGGAGGCCATCCAGTTCATCTCAATGCTTATGTTAAAAGCGTTATCTTCGCCCTTGTCCAGCGAGGCATTGGGCCAGCATGGGCCGGGATTAATCCGCTAAGTGGTAAAGCTCAGTTTATTTGGCTGATTGACCCGGTGTATACCGGCAAAAATAAGCATTCCAGCAATATGGAGCTGCTAAAAGCTACGAGCCAGGAGTTAGGCGCTCTTCTCGCACATGACCCGCACTTTGCGCACCGTTTTAGTCGTAGTCCTTTTTATACTGGGGGCCTGACCCCCGGAAAGTGGACACGTCGGGGGTTATCTATGCTGCTTGGGTCAGTGTAGCTGATGTGAGTGCTT
>NZ_JAGPZB010000037.1:0-975 GCF_024454115.1 Corynebacterium sp. CCUG 65737 | reverse complement strand
CTCCAACTCCTCCCGCCCATAAACACTCAAATCCGCACCTTTCGGAAAATACTGACGCAACAACCCATTAGTGTTCTCATTCGTCCCCCGCTGCCACGGCGACCCCGGATCACAGAAATACACCGGACAATCCGTCGCAATGCTAAACGACCTATGACCAGCCATCTCTGAACCCTGATCCCAGGTCAACGACCCCCGAAGATGCTGCGGCAACGTCATAATCGCCTCCACCAGCGCATCACGCACCGCCACCGCACCATGCCCATCCGGCAAATGCAGCAACATCACATACCGCGTCGTCCGCTCCACCAACGTCCCAATCGCAGACCTTCCACCTGCACCGATAATCAGATCACCCTCCCAATGCCCCGGCACAGCCCGATCCTCAACAACAGCAGGACGATCGGCAATCATGATCATCGGATCAATAAACCGACTCCTCGCAACACGCTGACCACGCGGTTTACGCCGCGTCCGCCCCGTACGAAGGGCATGGGCCACCACCTTCTTCAACTCGCCTCTGGCCTGGCAATACAGCTCTTGATAGATCGTTTCATGACTCACATGCATAGTCTCATCGCCAGGGAATTCCCTGCGCAACCGGCCAGCCACCTGCTCAGGGGAAAACTCCATCCGCAACCACTGCCACACCTGCTGTTTCAACCGCGGATTCGCCGCAATCTTCGACACCTTCGGCCGAAACCTCCGAAGCGTTGACTTCCGGTGCGCCTCATACGGGCGATAAATGCCATCATCACCACTATTGCGACTAATCTCGCGCGAAATCGTCCCCGGATCACGCCCAAGCTCACGCGCAATCGCCCGAACCGATAAATTCCGATTCACCCGATCCGCGATGCGCTCCCGCTCCACCAACGACAAGTACCGCCGGTCAATCACCTTCTCCACCGCAGCCTGCGGCAACACCTCCACCGGAACACTGACCCGGCCATCAACATACGCAAGAACCTGCAT
>NZ_JAGPZB010000036.1:0-1241 GCF_024454115.1 Corynebacterium sp. CCUG 65737 | reverse complement strand
TGATGTGAGTGCTTCGAAGTCATCGGGGGCTAGAAGGTTGCACCAGGAGTGTCGTCTGCGCGTGTTGTAGCGCATGCACCACCGGAAGACTTCCTGCCGGCAGGTTATCGGATTGTCAAAGATTTTCCGATCACGCAGCACTTCACGTTTTAGGGTGGCGTTAAATGATTCTGCCAGGGCATTATCGGCACTCGTTCCTACCGCTCCCATGGATTGGCGTACACCCAGCGACGAGCAGTATTTTCTAAACGCTTGTGAGGTGTACACGCTGCCGTGATCGGAATGAAAAATGGCCCCGTCAAGACTTCCACGCACACCATGTGCGTGGGCTAGAGCATCAATGACCAACGAGACACGCATGTGGTCTGCGAGTGCATAACCTGCAAGTTTCCGTGAATAGGTGTCAATGACTGTGGCCAAATACATGTTCTTGCCCCCCTTACAGGGCAGGTAGGTAATGTCGCCGACATACACACGGTTCGGCTCGTCAGCTGTGAATGTACGGCCTACTAGATCTGGCATGACACGGTGACCAGGCTTGCGCCTGGTGGTGATGCATCGACGCCGTTTGCTAAAGCCTTTTAGCCCCATGTTTTTCATGATGCGTGCGACTTTCTTGTGATTGATCGGGGAAATGTCTGTATCGTCGTTGAGGCTTGCAGCGATGCGTTTAGCACCATAAAGCCCGTGCTCGTCATCGAAGATGGTCTTGATTTTTGCGCCAATAAGAGCATCAGAACACGTCTTTAACCTGCGTTTTTCGCGGGTTTGCACCCATTTGTAGAACGAGGAGCGATTGAGCTTTAACACGTGGCACATCCGCTTGACCGAGTACTCGGTTCGGTGGTCATAGACAAACTGGAAGCGGATCACCAGCGTGTCTCTTCGGCAAAATATTTCGCGGCCTTGCGCAGGATATCGCGTTCTTCGCGCAGCTTCGCGTTCTCTTTTTCCAGCTGGCGGATTCGCTCAGAATCATTCGTCGCTTGGGCTTTATCATGCACGGCTTTAATGCGGGCACGTTTGCCGGTGCCGTACTTTTTGACCCAAGAATGCAGCGAGGCTCGATTAATACCGAGCTCCGCTGATGCTGAGTTCAACGAGAGGTCCTCATTGTTTTCATAGAGGGCCACGGCATCGCGTTTGAACTGTTCGGAATACCTGGACATGGTGGTAGATTACCTTTCTTCCCAGCCCAACCGGGCTGGATATCAGGTGTCCACCAAAAAGGGGTCAGGTCC
>NZ_JAGPZB010000035.1:0-1373 GCF_024454115.1 Corynebacterium sp. CCUG 65737 | reverse complement strand
AAATGTGTGTCCGGAATCGCCGATTTTCATGGGGTGACCTGTAGGTTTCAGGAAAGTATATGCTTCCGGGGCATATATTTGGGTCTCGAGCGTTCAATCCTCGGTGTGGCAGCGTTGGTGTGCTATGTGCGGCGTGGTGTGGTGTCGCAATGTCAAAGAACCAACCTCGCTGCTACTGCGGCGGTGAAATGAAACGCAACGGCACTACCAGCAAAGGCACCGCCAGATGGCGCTGCAAACAATGCGGCGCCTCCAGCGTGAAACACCGAAGCGACATCACCAACGCGGCAGTGTTCACCCAGTTCATCGAGCATTGCACCACCGCAATATCGCTCGACGACCTAGCCAAACGAAACGGTGTTAGCCGAGCCACCATGAAGCGGCGCTTCAAGTGGTGCTGGCTCGTTGACGTGCCGGACCCCACCGCCGGCCACGACAAGCGGGTCTACGACCAGGTATTTCTCGACGGCACCTACACCGCCGGCGGCTGCCTGATCGTCGCGGCGGCAATCGACCACGTGATCGCCTGGCACTGGTGCAAACACGAAACCACCCGCGACTATCAACTGCTGCTTGAACGCATCGAAGCGCCACTCATCGCCGTCATCGACGGCGGCCAAGGAGCCTACAGCGCGATCAGAAAGTGCTGGCCGACCACGAAAATCCAACGCTGCCTCGTCCACGCCCAACGCGTCGTGCGACGCTACACCACCTCACGCCCGCGCACAGATGCCGGGCGCACCATCTACAAACTCGCGCTGAAACTGACCCGGATCACCACGCTGGATGCAGCCGCCGCATGGGGTGCGCAGCTGCACGAGTTCTCCACGCTCTACCGGTCATGGATGGACGAGAAAACCCTGATCAAAGACCCCAAAACAGGTGCATGGACCCGCGTGTGGACACACCACAACGTGCGCAAGGCCTACAACAGTCTCAACCACCTCTGGCGAAGCGACCTGCTGTTTGTCTACCTCAACCCACCAGCAGCAGTCCTTGCGCCCGAGCGGATCAAATCCACCACCAACAGCCTGGAAGGCGGGATCAACGCCCAGCTCAAACTGCTCGCCAGAACCCACCGCGGCAGATCAGGCGAACGACAACGCCGCATGCTGGATTGGTGGCTCTACTTAAAAACGGAGCTGCCTGACGATCCAGTACGAATCGCCAGGCAGTCCAACTGGGGCCAGGACCAACTCGCCAAAGTATCCACCCTGACCCGAAACGAGAACCAAGCCGACCACCAAACAGGACGACCAGCCCTCTACGACAACGGTATCGATACCGAGTACACCCACTCAATCGGCATCCAAAAAGGCCAGATCTAACCCCCACGACACGCCGAGCCAGACACACATTTTGACCCTTAACCC
>NZ_JAGPZB010000034.1:0-1446 GCF_024454115.1 Corynebacterium sp. CCUG 65737 | reverse complement strand
GAGGATGCGGACGTTTTTTGGACAGTTTCAATCTCACGCTACATTGACTTTTCGGTATTCGGCAATGCTCAAACCATCGAGGCTGATCTTGATTCGGTGATCGTTGTAGAACTCAATGTATGTCGCGATTGCTTCTTTGAGCTCTTGGGGGTTCTGCCAGGTTCTGCCGTAGTACATTTCGTTTTTCATTCGGCCGAAGAACCCCTCGCATGCTGCATTGTCGGGGCTACAACCTTTCTTCGACATCGAGCGAAGTATTCCGAACTTCTCGGTCATACTTCGCCAGCTGCTGCCTCGATAATGTGCTCCGCGGTCTGAGTGAATCACCAAGGAGCCATCCATTGCCGGCTTTTCGGTTGCGATTGCTGCGTACAAAGTTTCTTCTGCTAACTCCATGGTGGGATGAACACTTGTTTTTGCTGCCACGACCTTCCCGTCAAAACAGTCGATGATGGCAGACAGGTACACGCGACCTTGGTTAGTAGCGAAAACACTGATGTCAGTCAGCCACAACCGATTTGGATGCTCAGCATGAAAATTGCGGTTCACCAGGTTAGGTGGTGCGGGAGAAATTTCCCCTTGATAGCTGGAGTAACGCCACTTTCGTTTCGGGAACCAGGGACGAATTCCCTCTTCGTGCATGAGACGGCGGACGACCTTCTCACTGATAACGATCCCGCGATGGCGCAGTTCCCACCAAAGTCGGCGATAGCCGTAGGTGTTATTCGACTCAGAACTAATCTCATGAAGCAATTCGCGGATACGCGCGTGCTTATCCGGAGCAAATCGCTGTTGGAGTTGGTAGTAGAAGCTTGATGCCGCAAGATCAATAGCAGCAAGCAGCATAGATAACGGAAACTCGCCGCGTAACGCGTCAACCACTTCAGCCTTGTGCTTATTGCTGAGCTGACCCGGGATGACGCTGACGTCTTTTTTTACAAGTTCCAGCTCCTTTTCCAAAACAGCCTTGTCAACGAGCAGTTGAGCCATTTGCTTTTTCAGTTCTGCAGGATCATCGGCTAATGATTTCTCGAATGCTGCTCGGGTGGGCATGCGAGTGTGCTCTTTGCGTTCTCTTTTCGACATCAAACCCCATTTTCCCTCTTCACGGTGGCGTTGTGCCCAAGAATAGACACTCATCTTTGAGCGCAGCTCGCATTCCACAGCGATGTCAGCTGGCCTCCAACCAGCGTTGAAGAGCTCAACAGCACGAAGCTTGACCTCAAACGGGTAGCGGGTCAATGTTTTTGACTGTTTGCGGGGTCGACCAGGTTTGGCGGGTTCACGCAACCATTTGTACAGCGTCCATCGCCCTGGATAACCAAGTTCACGGACGGTCTTGGTCACCGATTGAGTGCGCTTGTAAACCTGCAGAGCTCTGCGTCGCTGCTCCTTGGTGTATGAGCGGTTCATGATGGAATCCTCCAAGATTCCGTCCGCATCCCC
>NZ_JAGPZB010000033.1:0-1750 GCF_024454115.1 Corynebacterium sp. CCUG 65737 | reverse complement strand
AAAAACCGGTTGATTGCTCAATCATGCGACACCCACACCATGAATCATGTGCTTCTCCTGGAGGCATCCATGCCCCCCGGGTGCGTGTCCACCTGGACATTTTCCACAACATACGGGTCTGCAGCACCACACACGGATACTCAACAGCCCAACCCCACACCCAGTACAGGTAACTACCTGACCATGCGGGGCCAATAAATAGTCATGCTCCTTAGAAAGGAGGTGATCCAGCCGCACCTTCCGGTACGGCTACCTTGTTACGACTTCGTCCCAATCGCCGATCCCACCTTCGACAGCTCCCTAACGAGTTTGGGCCACTGGCTTCGGGTGTTACCAACTTTCATGACGTGACGGGCGGTGTGTACAAGGCCCGGGAACGTATTCACCGCAGCGTTGCTGATCTACGATTACTAGCGACTCCGACTTCATGGGGTCGAGTTGCAGACCCCAATCCGAACTAAGGCCGGCTTTCAGCGATTAGCGCCTCCTCACGAAGTAGCTGCGCGTTGTACCGACCATTGTAGCATGTGTGAAGCCCTGGACATAAGGGGCATGATGATTTGACGTCATCCCCACCTTCCTCCGAGTTAACCCCGGCAGTCTCTCATGAGTCCCCAACCAAATGCTGGCAACATAAGACAAGGGTTGCGCTCGTTGCGGGACTTAACCCAACATCTCACGACACGAGCTGACGACAACCATGCACCACCTGTACACCAGCCACAAGGGAAACTACATCTCTGCAGCGATCCGGTGCATGTCAAGCCCAGGTAAGGTTCTTCGCGTTGCATCGAATTAATCCACATGCTCCGCCGCTTGTGCGGGCCCCCGTCAATTCCTTTGAGTTTTAGCCTTGCGGCCGTACTCCCCAGGCGGGGCGCTTAATGCGTTAGCTACGGCACGAACCCCGTGGAAGGGACTCACACCTAGCGCCCACCGTTTACGGCATGGACTACCAGGGTATCTAATCCTGTTCGCTACCCATGCTTTCGCTCCTCAGCGTCAGTTACTGCCCAGAGACCTGCCTTCGCCATCGGTGTTCCTCCTGATATCTGCGCATTCCACCGCTACACCAGGAATTCCAGTCTCCCCTACAGCACTCAAGTTATGCCCGTATCGCCTGCAACCCCGCAGTTAAGCTGCGGTATTACACAAACGACGCGACAAACCACCTACGAGCTCTTTACGCCCAGTAATTCCGGACAACGCTCGCACCCTACGTATTACCGCGGCTGCTGGCACGTAGTTAGCCGGTGCTTCTTATCCAGGTACCGTCACAAAACGCTTCGTCCCTGGCGAAAGGAGTTTACAACCCGAAGGCCGTCATCCCCCACGCGGCGTCGCTGCATCAGGCTTGCGCCCATTGTGCAATATTCCCCACTGCTGCCTCCCGTAGGAGTCTGGGCCGTATCTCAGTCCCAATGTGGCCGTACACCCTCTCAGGCCGGCTACCCGTCGACGCCTTGGTAGGCCATTACCCCACCAACAAGCTGATAGGCCGCGAGCTCATCCCACACCGAAAAAACTTTCCACCACACCATCCAAGACGTGGTCCTATCTGGTATTAGACCCAGTTTCCCAGGCTTATCCCAAAGTGCAGGGCAGATCACCCACGTGTTACTCACCCGTTCGCCACTCGAGTACCCCTGCAAGCAGAGGCCTTTCCGTTCGACTTGCATGTGTTAAGCACGCCGCCAGCGTTCATCCTGAGCCAGGATCAAACTCTCCACAAAAACAGTTTCAACAAAAC
>NZ_JAGPZB010000032.1:0-1781 GCF_024454115.1 Corynebacterium sp. CCUG 65737 | reverse complement strand
CGGGACTGTCAATGGGTGAATGCGCCACTTCGATCGAGAGGTGGTTGTTGTGGCCGGTTGGGTTTCAGAGGAGATTCGTAAAGCGGCGGTGGCTCGTGTGGCTGAGGGTGAGTCGCCGTACCGGGTGGCGCATGATGTCGGGGTGTCGTTTTCGACCGTCTACGGTTGGATGAGCAAAGCCGGGGTGGATGGTCCGCGCATAGCTGTGCGTGAGGATCGGCAGCAGCGCATCGTTCGTGCTGCTGCTTTGGTTATCCAGGGGGTGTCGTTAGCCAAGGCGGCCCGGACTGTGGGAGTCCCAGTCGCGGTTGCGCGGTATTGGTTGGTCAAGCAAGGCGTTATCACCCCCGCGCCTGCTCCGCGGCGCACTCAGGTTTCCCAGGAGGTCAAAGACACCGCGGTTGCCCGTGTGGCTGCGGGTGAGTCGCCGTACCGGGTGGCGCATGATGTCGGGGTGTCGTTTTCGACCGTTTACGACTGGATGAGCAAAGCCGGGGTGGAAGGCCCGCGCGGGACGAAAAAGCAGTGGAAGGTCAATCGCCGGGCAGCTGAGGAGATGTTTGCTGATGGTATTTCGGTGGCCACGATTGCCAACACGTTGGGAGTTCAACGGGAAACGGTGTACCAGTGGCGCAAAGATTGGGGCATGCCAGCACCATTTTCAACTGCGGCGGGGTCCGCGTCACAGTCACAGTCCGGCAGCAGCGGGATGCGTGTAGGGGTGGGCACGCGCCTGACCCAGGCTGACCGCGCCCAGATTCACGCTGGGTGCACCCAGGGGTTATCCGCTAGAGCCATCGCCGCTTCGATCGGGAGGCACCATAGTGTCGTCGCGCGCGAAATCCGCCGCAACGGGTGGGTGGTGATGGATCAAGCAGGCGTCACAGTGCACACCTATAACGCTGAGGTGGCCCACGAACGCATGTCACACCGGATGGCCAGGCCGAAACCCCGCCGGGTCGACACGAACCCCCGGTTACGGCAGGAAGTGATCAGGTGCGTGATGAGACGGTGGTCGCCAAAGCGCATCAGTTGCCACCTGGCCCGGAATTTCGCCGATGATGAAACCATGCAGCTATCCCACGAAGCGATCTACTCGGCACTGTATGTCCAGGGCAGAGGCAGCTTGCGCGACGAGTTGGAAACGGTGATGAAAACCCAGCAGGTGCTGATCAAAGCAGGCTCATTCCGTAAACGTCGTTCACGCACCGCAGGGCTTGCCACCAACCGCCGCAACTGGGTTCAAGGCGCAGAGATCACACGCCGGCCTGCTGAAGCCGACGACCGGGCCATCCCCGGGCATTGGGAAGGCGACCTGGTCATCGGTAAAGACGGCAAAAGTGCGCTGATCACCCTGATTGAACGCTCCAGCCGCTATACCTTGCTCGGCCATTTACCTACGGAGCGTTGCTCAGCCACCGTGGTCGGCACACTGCAAACCATGGTCAAGCACTTAGGCACAGAGCAGTTGAAAACGATCACCTGGGACCAAGGCTCAGAAATGGCGCTGACAGCCACCGTCGCCATCGCCGACGGCTGCAAGGTCTACTTCTGCGACCCGCACTCACCCTGGCAGCGGCCCACCAACGAAAACACCAACGGAGAAATCCGACGCCGGTTCTTCCCGAAAGGCACCGACTTTTCCCAAGTCACTGCCGAAGAAGTCGCCTGGGTTCAAAACGAACTCAACGACACACCCATCGTCAAATTTGACGGTGCCACACCCCGTGAAAAACTAAAAGAACTATTCAACGGTGGCGCAATCACCCCTTGATACCGCC
>NZ_JAGPZB010000031.1:0-1859 GCF_024454115.1 Corynebacterium sp. CCUG 65737 | reverse complement strand
AGCACTCACATCAGCTACACTGACCCAAGCAGCATAGATAACCCCCGACGTGTCCACTTTCCGGGGGTCAGGCCCCAATTCGAACAGGCCCTTCGCGGTCAGATAATCCACCGCAAGTGGGTTCTGCACCTACTTGCACGCTACGGCGGACCGACCAAGATAAAACGCCTCGGAAAAGCCAAGGCAGCTGCCTTTGCTCGACGATATAAGGCACGCAATCCCGAACCTGTCCTCGATGCCATATTCGCTGCTATCTCTGAGCAAACAGTCACCATTGCAGGTGCGCACTATGCCGAAATGGGCATAGCAATGTCGGCGAAAGACGCACTCTTAAAACTCGAACATCGCAAACAAATCGAGCAGGAAGTCATCGAGCTCATCAACGACATCCCCCACACTCAAATCCTGCTATCCATGCCAGGAATCGGACCAAAGACGGCAGCACAAATTCTCATGACCGCGGGCGACATGTCCGACTTTCCGTCAGCTGGGCACTTGGCCTCTTACGCTGGTTTGTCGCCCCGAACGAATCAGTCCGGAACCTCGATCATGTCGAACTCACTGAACCGTGCCGGCAATAAAAAATTAAAGAACGCCCTATGGCAATCATCTTTTGCATCCATCAGATTCCACGAGCGTTCCCGGCAATTCTATGAACGAAAGCGCCGTGATGGCAAGAGACACAACGCCGCAGTAGTGGCACTAGCCCGCAGACGGCTCAACGTCCTCTACGCCATGATGCGCAACCACGAGTGCTACCGCGATCCCGCCTTACAACAGGAAGGAATCGCAGCCTAAACACCAAGAACGAAACAGCCGACTGGGAAAACCCAGTCGGCTAGCAGGCATGCCCGAAAACCACACGACCAAACAACCCCGTAGAGAGAATCCGCCCCCGATTTCTCCACCCGCGAGGTTGACAACCTATATAGGAACACCCCCCCGGACGGTCACTGTCACACTCAAGCCCTGCCTCTAGCCCCTCAGGCAGGGCTTGAGCGATTTAGTGCTTCTTGAGTTGATTCAGCACGAATGCTTCGGCTTCTTCGGTGGCCTGTGTGGACGCTTCCAGCGCTGTAATAAGCGCACGTTGTTGTTGACCATCGAGCCTGTCCCAATCTGCTCGCAGAGCACTGACAATACGTGCGATTGCCATCTCTCCACCACTGAGTGTGCCGTTGTTTGACCCTAACGACGGCACACCAGCTTGGCGCAACAGCTCATCAATTGGGCGAGTCATGACGTTATTGTTGCACACTGCTTCGACATAATCTCCTGGCTTTCGAACAAATGTCTAATAGCCAGAATTTTAAAATAGATCGCCTGGAAAGTGTGGTTTCCGATCTTTATTTTCTGCTGGCCACTGCACCCCATGAAAGGCTAATTCGTCTTTAGTTAGTTGTTCGCCAGCAATGATTTGCTCCAGGAGTTCCTTCTGTTCAGCTTCGAGCTGAATTAAATGGGTAAGCGTAACTAGCAGTTCGTGAAACTGTCTTGACCATTGTGTCGGCCAGCTTGTGGTGATGATGTCATCGAGTGGTGAGGACTTTCTGCCTTTAGGTTTTTTACGGCGATAACCTACCCAGGATTTGATTGTGGAGTTTCCACCCACTGTGTAGTTCCACACGGCTGGTGACACATTCGACCAGCTGCCCTTGCCTAGATAAATAGTTTGGGTTGTCTCGTCGTAGGTAACATCGTCCGGCATTCCAACACCAACGGCAGTGTCATAGGTTGGCAGCGGCAGCGTGCTTTCAACATCAAACAGACTCTTTGCGTTATTCGGGCCTGACCCCCGGAAAGTGGACACGTCGGGGGTTATCTATGCTGCTTGGGTCAGTGTAGCTGATGTGAGTGCT
>NZ_JAGPZB010000030.1:0-2027 GCF_024454115.1 Corynebacterium sp. CCUG 65737 | reverse complement strand
CGTTGTCGGTCACGCTGACTCACATAAAGCTACACACCAACCACCAACAACACAAACCCCCAGCACAAACACGGTTTCTAGCCATCCCCACCAACGCTGGACATGCTGCGAATGTTGTCGTGGGTGAGGTTGATCTTCCCTGCGACGTAGAGCGCGATGAACACGCAGCCTACGAGCGCGACAGCACTGGAAACGATAAGCAGTCCAAGTGGGACTCGCCCCGCAGTTTCCTCGAATCGCAGGAGGTCACGCACGCCGAACCAGAGTAAGAATCCTGCCGCCGGAAAGAGTGCCTTGGCTTTGGTGACGGTGCCTGCGGCGAATACTCCGGCCGCCACAACTGTCACTGCCACCAGGATGAACACCTCCGGTTGAACATCGACGTGGTCAATCGGCAATAGAATGCTTCCGGCGCTTGCAATCACGCCGAGAATTGCTCCCGCACCCACACTGACTGCCAGCACGTGCACTGCCCACGCCTTTCGGGTGAATCCGTACGAATGCGCGACCAGTGGGCTCAGACCACTCGTCACTGTCTCGGTGCCCAGCCACATGAAGAAGAACAGCACGGGCAAAGCTGCGAGGATGGAAGAAAACGTATCGTTTTCGATGAAACCGGCAAGATAGATTGCCAGTGAGAGCCCGGCACCGGCAATGGCGGCGCCCAACAGCGTCGGCCACCACATGGCTTGGACCAGCAGCGAACCAGACGGCCGGATATGCGAGGACTCCACCTCACCGTAACGCGCCTGATCACCGACAGCACCGTGGGTGGCTACGAACAACACTCCGCAGGTGGCGGCGATGAGCGCACCGGTTACCCCCTTCATGCCGGGCACAAAGAGAAGGTAGATCAATGCTGCGGCAATAACGACCGGCGCCGTCACCATGAGTAGCTGGCTGCGCGCTCTAGCCGCATTCATCCCCAACGCCCGGAAGATGTTCTTTTCTGGGTATAGGTCGTCCAGCAGGGTCAACGTGCCGATGAGACTACCTCCCACCACTGACGTCCAGCTGCCCACCCAGGCTCCACCAATGAGAAAGATGAGCGCGATGGGCAGGAGCAGCAGGCGCCACCGTGACCCTGCCTTGAACTGGTGCCAGAAGAATGAGGCATCCAGGGCCGTCATCGTTACAGCCATGGTTAGCTCACCTCCAGGAGAGACTCGATGACGTCGCCGAGGTCGGCAGGCGCGGTGCGCGCCGAAAGGCCTGTTGCGCTCGTGGCGGGGAGGAGGGCGCGGGACCCGGCATCGGTGCGTCGATAAGCGAGCGCGTGCTCGGGCTCGTCAAAGGAGCCGGTCGCCACGACGTAATCGTCGGCCTCCTCTGCGAGAATGTGCGCGGCGATGCGGCCGTCGCGGCCGAGAATGATCGCGGAATCGAGGAGCTTGGCGGCGTCCTCAATGTGGTGCGTTGCCATGATGAACGTTCGGCCATTCCCGGAAAGCTCCAGCAAATGGCGGTAGAAGACGTCTGTGTTGTGGATGTCGAGGCCGACGTAGGGTTCGTCGAGAAGCGTGAGCTCAGCACCCGACGCGAGACCGACAATATTGCCGACCATCGCTCGCTGACCACGCGACAACTGGCTGTACGCCGTCGTCATTGCGTCATCGAGAGCGAAATCGGCCACGAGTTCGTCGGCGATGCCGCGATCCCACCCCGGGTACCGCAACTGCGCGCCGGTAAGGATGTCACGGACGGACCATGTGCCCGGGTAGGCGACGTCGACACCGGTTAGGGAGACGCGGTCCATGACGGTCGCGTTGTCGAACGGTTTCTGGTTGAAGACATCGAGCTCACCTTCGGACGGCTTGAGCTGACCGGCGATCAGCGAGAGCAGAGTGGACTTGCCCACGCCATTGCGGCCGAGCAGGCCGTGGATGCCGCCAGGTTCTATCGCGAGGTCGAGCCGGTCCAGTACCGTCTCCCCGCCGAAGGTTTTTGTTAGGGGCCTGACCCCCGGAAAGTGGACACGTCGGGGGTTATCTATGCTGCTTGGGTCAGTGTAGCTGATGTGAGTGCTT